>JAISGP010000079.1 GCA_031263035.1 Lachnospiraceae bacterium
TATGAAGAAGATGAGAGGCAGATTATCTAAGGAATATATTTTGCTATGTAAGTTCCATCCTTTAGCACGAGAAATAGATAGCTTTATTGATACATCATTTGCAAAAGATGTAACAAAAACTTTTGATATTGATGAATTGATTTCTATAGCGGATATATGTATATCTGATTATTCTTCATTAATCTTCGAATTCTCTTTGATGAATAAACCTATGATATTTTTTCAATATGATTTAGAAGATTATATTGATAATAGAGGTTTTTATTATAATTACCTAGATTTTGTTCCGGGGCCAATAGTTAAGGATACAGAAGAATTATTGGAACAAATTTCTGTAATTGATGAAAACTTTGACTACGAAAGATTAAAGAGGTTCAGAGATAAATTTATGATTTCCTGTGATGGAAATAGTACAGTTAGGTTAATAGATTATATTGAAAATGAATTATAGAAGATAATCATTTGTTGTAGTGGGTTTAAATATAAAAATAATTATTATTTTTCTTTTTGCAAATTAAAAAAGTGTAATAAAAAGAATATAATTCTTGACACTAAATATCTTAAGTAGTATATTAATGAGGTTGTATTTTTACTAAGAAAACAAATAATTAAATAAAATAAATTTGATAGGTAGAGAATGAAGAAATTTGTAAATGATTTAATAAAATATCATCATGTAACAGTCTATATGGCTAAATCAGAATTAAAAACCGAAGTTGCTGGTTCATACTTAGGATGGCTATGGTGGATACTAGATCCAACATTATATATGTTCGTATATGGTTTTATTGCTTTAATTGTCTTTAGAGCTTCTGAACCATACTTTGTATCTTTCGTATTTATTGGGTTAAATGTGTGGAACTTTTTTAGCCATACAGTTCAAGCTAGTGTTAAGCTAGTTCAGCAGAATTCGCATATAGTCAGTAAGGTGTATATACCAAAGTTTTGCTTGATACTATATAAGATATATGTAAATGGATTTAAGCTATTAATTACAGTATCTCTTGTTTTAGTTACTATGATTGCTTATAAAGTCCATATAACACCAAGGGTGCTATATGTAATTCCATCTTTATTATTACTAGCTATTATTACATTTGGTATTAGCTGTATTTTAATGCATTTCGGCGTATATGTGGAAGACTTATCTAACATAGTAAAAGTTTTATTACAATTAGCATTCTATATTTCAGGTATATTCTTCAGTTTAGTAAAAAGAGTACCTGCTCCATATGGACAGTTACTATGTACTATTAATCCAGTTGCATTTATTATTGATACCATTAGAAAAGTTGCCTTATATGCAACGAATCCAGGCTGGAAGGTTATGATTCTTTGGTTTGTTATATCAGGTATTCTTTGTGTGATAGGAGTTAAATTACTTTATAAGTTTGAAAATAGTTATGTAAAGATAATCTAGGTTATTGTTTGGAAATATATAGTACTTTTAGGAACATGTAAGTTTTGGTATTACATTAAAAAACTAATTACTTTATATATAGTAGAGGTTTAAATGACTGACATTAAAGAAAAGAAAAAAGTTGAGTATTCAATTGAAATTAAAGATTTGAAAATTATATATAGAACCCTTCAAAAAACATCTATTAGACAGAATATATTTAAGTTCCAGAAGAATTCTATGGATAAATTTGAAGCTTTACGAGGAGTATCCTTTAAGGTTCAAAAAGGTCAAGTATTAGGTGTTGTAGGTAAAAATGGTAGTGGTAAGTCTACTCTTCTAAAGGCTATGGCTGGAGTATTTGCCCCTGATGAAGGAACTATAGATATGAAAGGGTATTCAGTATCTCTTTTGTCTATTGGTGTAGGTTTTCAGAGAAAACTAACAGGTCGTGAGAATATATATTTATCTGGAATGCTTCTTGGGTTTGATGAGGCATTTATTAAAAATAAAGAAGATGAAATAATTGAGTTCTCTGAGTTAGGAGATTTTATTGATAAACCAGTTAAGACATATTCAAGCGGTATGTATTCAAAATTGGCTTTCTCTATTACAGCAGTTCTTGAAACTGAGATTATGTTGGTAGATGAAGTCCTAAGTGTTGGTGATAAGAAGTTTAGAGAAAAAAGTTATAGAAAAATGAGAGAGTTAATAAGTGATGATGATAGAACAGTTGTTATTGTATCTCATTCAACAGACACTCTTCAAGAATTATGTGATAAAATCTTATGGATTCACGATGGTGTAGTCAAGGAATATGGAGAAAAAGATATAGTATTACCACATTATAATGAATTTATGAGTTAATATATTTTATTCCATATAAATATAAAACTATAGTTTGTTTATAAATATAAGTGACAGATTAATAAGAATTAATGATATAGTCAATCAAAAAATATACTTTTTTGATTGACTTTTTTGATTTATGGGTTTTAATAGTAATATGCCGAAAAAATAGAGTTATATGAGATTTTTTGCAGGATTTGAGTTGAATGCATACAAATATTATTAATTCTGTTTCCATAAAGTTTTGAATTGTTAAGGAATAGTAATGTTTGTTTCAAAAAATAAAAACTTGATTAAATAGTATAGTTTTTCTTGTCAAATATATCATTAGCAGGTATAATGTAATAAATAGACACATATTGTTTGAAATTATGAGGATGTGTATATGGTAAATACAAAAAACAGGATAAAGGCAATTATTTTAATTACCTTTACTCTAATTATTTTTACAACTATATATATGAATATAAAAAGTAAGGCAGATGAAAATCTTACTTCTGGTATTTCGCGGTCTGATTATAAGGAAAAAGAGACACCACCTTATGATCCGGATATGGGGAAATTAGGAAGTAATATAAATACATCTGATGTAGATAAAGGTGCTTCAAATGATATTGAAAGAGCACCGGCATTAACACCGGGTTATATTAATTATCCAGGTAATTTATCAGGTGTTAATGATGAAGTATATAATTCAGAAAGTAATGGTTCTAATTTAGAAGATGTACCTATTGTTCAGGGAAATCTTCCAGATAGTTATACAACACCTTATGGAACATCGGTTAAAAATCAAGGTAATTATGGGTTCTGTTGGGCATTTGCCGCATCTGCATCATCAGAAAGTTCAATCAGGCGTAATGGAATAAATTCTAATCCTAATTTATCAGAATTTCAACTTGCCAGTGCTGTATATGGACCTAGAATGTATAATAACAGAAATGGTCTAAATATTGGCGGTAATGAATGGATGGCAGGAGCTGCCCTTTCTCAGTGGTATGGAAACGCTAATGAAAGTGTATTGTCTTTTAATCCGAATTCTGCTGTTGGATTAAAGACTAATATTAACACAAGTATTATAACTCGTCACGATTATAATCTTCGAGATATGTATCTGTTGCCTTCTAATAAAGCTTCAAATGGAGCTGTTTCCGGAGACAATATCCTAACAATTAAAAAAGCCATATATAATTATGGTGCACTATATACTAGTTATTATTGCGTTCAAGGTTCTAAAGAACGTTATTTCTATAATTCTACAAAGAGAGCTTATTACTATTATGGTTCTAATCTTGGTCAAAATCATGCTGTAACTATTGTTGGATGGAATGATAATTTCCCTGCAAGTAGTTTTGTACATAAACCAAGTGGAAATGGTGCTTTTCGTATTAAAAATAGTTGGGGCTCTAGTTGGGGAGATGCAGGTTATTTTTGGATAAGTTATTATGATACAGGTTTAGGTCAGTGTGCATATTATAACATTGAAAGAAACAATGTTATGAAGAAGAATTATTCTTATGATGCTTTATATCCTTATCCATATGGAAGTACTTCATCAAATATTGAATGGATGGCAAATAGATTTAAAATTTCCGGAGTTGGTGAAACAATAAAAAGAGTTCAATTTTACGCATCTAATCCAGGAACTCAGTGGGAGATTCATATATATAAGAACCCCAAATCAGGAGGACCTGTAAGTGGAGGAACGGAGATAGATATTTCCAATGATGGAAATAAGCATATGACATATAATAATACCTATGCTGGATATATTTCTGTTAATTTGCAAAGGGCAATATATGCTAAATCTGGTGAGACTTATTCCGTTGTTTTAAAAGCTACTGAACGTGGAACTGGTCAGTATTCTATTGCTGTTGAATATTGGGATTATAGCGACTTTAAATCTATTGCACCAAATGCTGTATTTACCAGAACAAGAGGAGTAAGTTATTGTAAGGCAGGTGGAGCACTTGCTTCAAATGGCTCATGGATTGATACAACTAATTTAGGTTCAGCTGCCGGTAATGCTGCGGTAAAATTATTTACAGTTCCAACAACAGTTAAGTCATTAAGTAATTCTAATATAACGAATAAAAAGATGTATGTTGGTGGTACACCAAATTATAAAGGGTATAGGGTTAAAGTAACTTTTTCAGATAATACAAGTACATATGTAACTTTAAATAATACTAAAGTTAAAGGCTTTCCTTTAAAAGGTGCCGGAAAAAAATACATTACAATAACATATAGTGGCAAAACCTTAAAAACATATGTTAACGGATACCATCGTCTTTATATGTTACAGAATAAATCAACAGGTGGGTATTATTATACTAGAAGTTATGCAAAGGCTAAAAAGCCACCTAAGGGTTGGAAATATAAATATGTAGTTACTAATCTTGCCAGTTCCGGTTATAAGGTATATCAGCTTTATAGTAGCAAATATGGTTATTACTATACTACAAGTACTAAAACTGTTAAAAAGCTTCGAAAAAGTGGTTGGAAGTATCATGGTGCAGCTTTTTATTCTTCAAAGAAAAAACCTAGATATAATGTTTACAGAATGTATAATCCAAGAGCTAAAGGTATAAAAAGACGTGCTTCGTATTACTTCACTTATTCTAAAACTAAAGTAAAACAGTTACAGAGAAAAGGGTGGAAATATCAAGGTGTAGCATATTATGCAGTAAAATAGTTAGCTGGTAGAATATGATATAATACATTTTAGTTTATGCTTTCAAAAAAAGTTATCTTCAAATTAATTAAATATTTTTGTTGTAAATTTCAAAAGCTCTAAGGGTTAAATACCTTAGAGCTTTTTAAGTAAATTATGATAATCAAGTTTTTTATGATAGAGCATAAATGCTTTATCAAATTTGCTAAATTAAATTATTGGATAAATCAAAGATTTTTTGCATGGTTAGTATAAATATATGATTATGTTATAAAAATGGTTTAATTTCTCATTAAAGTATGGCTTTCTTCCTCACAATACTTACATCGATAAACCTTTTTTTCTTCATCAGTTAAAACAAAGACCTGGTCTAATTCTTGTTCAATAGAAGTAATACATCTGGGATTTTTACATTTGATTATGTTTTTAACTTCTTTAGGAAGTACAAGTCTTTTTTTATCAACTACTTTATCATCTTTAATAATATTAATTGTAATATTGTGATCTAGGTAGCCTAGTACATCTAAATCAATCCATTCTAAAGGACATTCGATTTTCATTATATCTTTTTTACCCATTTTGTGACTGGTAACATTTCTAATTATTGCAACAGTACAATCTAAATCATCTAAACCTAAATATTTATATATTTCCATACTTTTTCCGGCTTTAATATGATCTAGAACAAAACCTTCTGATATTTGACCAACATTAAGTTTATTTTGAAACATAATTCCCCTTTCATTAAATTCATAAGTTTATATAGAGTTTTATTATAAAATACTATTTTAAAATAATTCTAGATTTCTTCAATATCTTAATACGTTATAGTGATATCATTCAGAGCACGTTTATTAAATTATTTTATTCAACATGAATATCTAGTAAAAATAGAATTAAAGCCATTCGGATATATACACCATATTGCATTTGTTTAAAATATGCTGCTCTTGGGTCATCATCCACATCAACAGATATTTCATTTACTCTTGGAAGAGGATGAAGTACATACATATCATCTTTAGCTAGCTTCAATTTTTCTTTATTTAAAACATAAAAATCCTTCATTTTTAAATAGTCATCTTCATTGAAGAAACGTTCCTTTTGAACTCTTGTCATGTATAGTATGTCTAGTTCCGGTAGTGCATCTTCAAGAGTGATTACTTCTTCATAAGGTATATTGTTTTCTTCAATAACATCTTTTCTAATATAACTTGGAAGTCTAAGTTCTTCAGGAGAGATAAGTACAAATTTAATTCCGTGATATCTTGTTAATGATTGGATTAAGGAATGAACAGTTCTACCGAATTTTAAATCACCACATAAGCCGATAGTCATATTATCTAATCGACCTTTAAGAGTGTGAATTGTTAGCAAATCAGTAAGAGTTTGAGTTGGATGCTGATGACCACCATCTCCAGCATTTATTACAGGAATAGAAGAGTGAATTGACGCAACCATAGGTGCCCCTTCTTTTGGATGTCTCATAGCACAAATATCAGCGTAGCAAGAAATAGTTCGCATTGTATCTGAAACACTTTCACCCTTGGTAGCAGAACTACTTGAAGCTTCTGAGAAGCCTAATACACTTCCCCCTAAGTTTAGCATTGCTGCTTCATGGCTAAGTCTTGTTCTAGTACTTGGTTCATAAAATAAAGTTGCTAGTTTTTTCCCGTCACATGCATGAGCATATTTAGAAGGATTTTTTTCAATGTCATTTGCAACTTTCATTAAGTCGTCAAGTTCTTCAATAGATAAATCCATTGGATTCATTAAATGTCTCATTTTTCCTCCAATCTTTTATATGAAATTAGTTTATTTTTTTTACTAAGAGTAATTTTATCCTAGAAAATGATTTAATTCAACTCTAAAAGATACCGTTCATTGAAATAACGTATATATTAAATTTTATTAAAACATTCAGATATGTACACTATTAGAATATTTTGAAAGTAAGTATTATCTTTCCCAATATGACTAAATATAGATTATTTATAGTTATATTAGTTGCAAATAGGGTGATGTACGTGATTTTGATAACAGTTTAGAGAGTTTTTTCTTGATTATATCATCTTTTAGAATTATAATAATATATCTATGCAATGAAAGGGGAACAAAAATATTGAGTACTAACTTAGATAAAACTTATAATCCAAAAGATATAGAAGATAAAATTTATTCTAGATGGCTAGAAAACGGATACTTTCATACAGAGATTGATAAAAGTAAAAAGCCTTTTACAACTGTAATGCCACCTCCGAATATAACAGGCAAACTTCATATGGGGCATGCTTTAGATAATACTTTACAAGATATTATTATTAGATATAAAAGAATGGCGGGATATAATGCATTATGGGTTCCCGGAACTGACCATGCAGCTATTTCTACAGAAGTAAAGATTACTAATATGCTTAAAGATCAAGGCATTGATAAGCATGATATAGGACGTGAAAAATTTCTTGAATATGCTTGGCAGTGGAAAGATGAATATGCAGGCATGATAGAAGACCAACTTAAGAAACTTGGTGTTTCTTGTGATTGGGAAAGAGAAAGATTTACAATGGACGAGGGATGTTCAGAAGCGGTTTTAACTACATTCATGAATCTTTATGAAAAAGGATATATTTATAGAGGACCTAGAATTATAAACTGGTGTCCACATTGTCATACATCACTTTCAGATGCTGAAGTTATTCATAAAGAACAGGATGGATTTTTCTGGCATATTAAATATCCAATTGCCCAATCTGATGATTATCTGGAGATTGCAACAACAAGACCAGAGACTATGCTTGGAGACACTGCTATTGCAGTTCATCCAGATGATGATAGATATAAAGATTTAGTTGGTAAATTTGCGATTTTACCTCTTGTAAATAGACAAATACCAATTGTTGCAGATGCTTATGTTGATATGGAATTTGGTACAGGTGCTGTTAAAATAACTCCTAGTCATGATCCTAACGACTTTGAAGTAGGAAAGAGACATAATTTAGAAGAGATTAATGTTCTTACTGATGATGCTCATATAAATGAAAATGGTGGTAAATATCAAGGTCTTGAAAGATATGAGGCCAGAAGAGTTATTGTAGATGATTTGAAAAAAGAAGGCTATTTAGTAAAAGTAGTACCTCATTCTCATGCGGTAGGTACTCATGATAGATGCGGAACAACAGTAGAACCAATGATTAAAGATCAATGGTTTGTTGCAATGGAAGAACTTGCTAAGCCAGCCCTTGATGCAATTAAAAATGGTGATTTAAAATTTGTTCCTGAAAGATTTGATAAAACTTATGTTTCATGGCTTGAGAATATAAGAGATTGGTGTATTAGTCGTCAAATATGGTGGGGACATAGAATTCCTGCATATTATTGTGAAGATTGCGGTGAAATAGTTGTTGCTCGCAGCATGCCTGTGGCTTGCCCTAAATGTGGTGGACATCATTTTAAGCAAGATGATGATACTCTTGATACTTGGTTTTCTTCTGCATTATGGCCATTTTCAACTCTTGGTTGGCCAGAAGAAACAGAAGATTTTAAACAGTTCTATCCTACAAATTGCCTTGTAACAGGATATGATATTATCTTTTTCTGGGTAATCAGAATGGTATTTTCTGGATATGAACAGACAGGTAAATCTCCATTTGATACTGTATTTATTCATGGTCTTGTTCGAGATGAACAAGGTAGAAAAATGAGTAAATCACTAGGCAATGGTATTGATCCACTTGAAGTAATTGACAAATACGGTGCAGATGCTCTTCGTATGATGCTTGTAACTGGTAATTCTCCAGGAAATGATATGAGATTTTCTGAAAAGAAGGTTGAAGCAAGTAGAAACTTTGCAAATAAAGTATGGAACGCTTCTAGATTTATTTTAATGAACTTAGAGGATAAGCAAATTACAATCCCTAAGGTGGTCGACTATAAAGAAACTGATTTATGGATTATTAGTAAAGCTAACAAGCTAATAAAAGATGTTACAGAAAATATCGAAAAATTTGAACTAGGTATTGCTCTTGCTAAGATATATGATTTCCTTTGGGATGAATTCTGTGATTGGTATATAGAATTTGTAAAATATCGTATGTATCATGAAGAGGAAGACCCAATTGCAACTAATGCTGCAAGATATACATTAGTTAAAATACTTGTAGTTGGTCTTAAATTACTTCATCCATATATGCCATTTGTTTCTGAAGAGATATATTCAAAAGTTTATGAAACATGTAAGGATATGAAATTAGATATTTTTAATGATACAGATTCTCTTATGATGTCTAATTGGCCAGTGCCTTCTAAAACTTATGAAGATTTAGATTCAGAAGAAGTTATTGAACATTTGAAAGATATTATCAGAGGAATACGAAATAAACGTAACGAAATGAATGTTCCAAATGGAAGAAAAGCTTCAGTTTACGTTGTTTGTGAAAAAGATTCTTTAGTACCTGGATTAAAGAAACAAGTAGAAGAAGCTAAATTACTTGCAAATGCTTCTGATTTCATAATACAACAATCTAAAGAGGGGATAGATGAAGATGCAGTATCCCTTGTAGTTCCAAGTGCAACTGTATGTATGCCTTTATCTGATTTAGTAGATTTTAAGGCTGAAGTTGAAAGATTAACTAAAGAAAAAGATAGAATCGAAAAAGAAATAAAAAGAGCTTCAGGTATGCTTAGTAATGAGAAATTTACAAGTAAAGCCCCAGAAGCCAAAGTTTTAGAAGAAAAAACTAAACTTACAACTTACCAAGATATGTTAGAAAAAGTAATAGCGAATCTTGATTCTATGAAATCAAAAATGTAATTTAAATTGAATTATCAATATAGATATAACTAATCAGTGAAATCTATTTTTGATAATTCAATTTTTAATGAAAAAGGTTTTATTAAAATTGCTATTATATTATAATTCTTTGGTTAGATTTTAAATGGAAATGAGAAGAAAAAATATAATAGAAATTGCGGGGTGTTAATACGAAGCTACATAAAATTTCAAAAGAAGAAATACATCAGTTTATGGCTGATAGAGAAAAAAGAAAAGCAAGAAGAAAGCTAAAACATGAAAATTCTGAATTATATGAAAAGATGCAACCAATTTATGCTATGGGTAATAGATTTTCTTTTCCGCTACAGTTTTTATTAGCATTTTTTGTTAACTTTATTATAGAAACAGTTTCAAGACATTCACCTATATTGGCTGTGAATTATTTAATAAAAACCCCACTAGTTTTTTTATATAATACATTTTTGATATTTTTAACTTATATTATAGTCTATTTCTTTAAAAGAAGAATATTTGCAAGGGTTATGATTAGTCTTTTTTGGCTGGTTCTTGGAGTTGCAAATGGAGTTTTGCTTTTGAAGAGAGTTACACCTTTTAATGCTCAAGACTTAAAAGTTGCCAAAGATGGTTTAGCTGTTATAAATAATTATTTTAATTTTACGGAGATTGTTTTATTATTAGTGATTTTATGTCTTTTAGTTATTGGTATTGCAATCTTATTTAAAAAGGCAGCTAAGTATCAAGGAAAACTTAGAAGAGTATTTTATATTATCGGTTTAGCAGCAATTATTGGATTGTTTTCCATTACCACTACAAGAGCAATTGATAAAAGAGTTATCTCTACTTACTTTGGTAATATTGCATTTGCATATGAAGATTATGGATTACCATATTGCTTTTTTACTAGTTTAGTGAATACAGGTATTAAAGAGCCAGATGGTTATTCAAAGAAGGCTATTGATGATATTACAAACAATGGAAATCTTGTTAAAAATGTAAAGGTAACTGGAAAAGGAAAACAAAAACCTAACATAGTAGTGGTACAGCTTGAATCTTTATTTGATATTGATGATGTAGAATGGCTTCAAACATCTATGGATCCACTACCTAATCTTCATAAACTGGCTAAAAATTATTCTAATGGCTATTTAAAAGTTCCAACTGTAGGAGCCGGTACTGTAAATACAGAATTCGAAGTTCTTACAGGAATGAATTTAAGATATTTTGGACCGGGAGAATATCCATATAAAACGATACTAAAAAAGGAAACAGCTGAAAGTGCTGCTTCAGTTTTAAATCGAATGGGTTATAAAAGTGAAGCGATTCACAATAATACAGGTAATTTTTATAGTCGTTCAACAGTATTTGATAATCTTGGCTTTGATAGTTTCACAAGTAAGGAACTTATGAATGTACTTAGTACAACTCCAATGGGATGGGCAAAAGATTCTATTCTACCGGGAGAGATTACTAAAGCCATGGATCAAACCAGTGAAAAGGACTTTGTTTTTACTATATCTGTTCAAAGTCATGGGGATTATCCGGATAAACCAACTTTAGATAATCCTAGAATTAAAGTTGCAGGAGCAGCAACTGAAGAAGAAAACTATAAATGGGAATATTATGTTAATCAAATATATGAAGTTGATCAATTCGTAGGAGAATTAATTAATGATATTAAAAAAAGAAATGAGCCTACAGTTGTAGTTTTCTATGGTGATCATTTGCCAACTATGGGCCTTGAAGCTAAGGATTTAAAGAGTAGATATACTTTTAATACTAATTATCTAATTTGGGATAATATGGGATTAAAACAAGAAGATAAGAACATAGCCTCATATCAGCTCATGTCAGAAGTTTTTAAGAAGATTGGATATAATGCCGGAACTTTCTTTAAATATCATCAAGAGAGACAAAAGACTAAGAATTATTTGCCTGATTTAGAATTACTTCAGTATGACGTACTATATGGTAAAAAGTATGCCTATGATAAATTTGATCCATTACCTACACCTCATATGGTTATGGGACTGGATAATGTAACATTATCCACAGCCACTCCAAGTAAAGATGATGAAAATACAATTATAAATGGAGCATATTTTACAAAATATAGTAAGGTTTACGTTAACGGTAAGCGACAAGAAACAACATTTTTAAATGATACCTTACTTATGCTACCTAAGTATAAAGTTAAAGATGGAGATAAAATTACAGTTGCTCAAATGGGAAGTAGTAATACATTCTTTAGAGTATCATCAACATATAATTACCATAAGGGTGGACTTTATATTATAAAAGATACTGAAATGAAACAAGGAGTTTCATGGAGTAAACAACCAAATGCGAAAGCGTTACAATAATAAAAGAAGGGAAGATTTAAAATGAATTATTCATATACACAGGCAATTGAATACATATTAAATCTTCCCAAATTTACTATAAAACATCCTTTATCTCATACAAAGGAATTTATTAAAAGACTTGGTAATCCAGCCTTTGAAAAGAGGATAATTCATATAGCTGGTACAAATGGAAAAGGCAGTACATGTAGGTATATGGAAACCTTACTTCTAAAACGAGGTTCCAAGGTTGGCTCCTTTTTTTCGCCTCATCTTATTAAAGTTAATGAAAGAATAAGGATAAATGGAATTGATATATCAGACGAAGATTTTACGAATGCCTTTAATCAAGTACTTCCAATTGCTTTAGAAATGGAAGAAGAAAAGCTAGGTCACCCTTCATTTTTTGAATTTTTATTTGGGATTTTTCTAAAAGCTATGTATTCATCTCCAGTAGAATATCTTATTTTGGAAACAGGACTTGGTGGACGATTAGATGCAACGAATATTTTCTCAAAGCCTATAATAACTATAATTACATCAATTGGTTTAGATCACACAGCTATCCTAGGAGATACAATTTCTGAAATTGCAAATGAAAAAGCAGGGATAATTATGCCAAATGTTCCAGTGATTTTTGATGGAAGTAATATAGAAGCAAATAAAGTAATAGAAAAGGTTGCAAATGAGAAAAATTCAAACACTTATTTAAGTCTACATCATAAAATTAACAAGATAAAAGATTTATTATATATAGAAAACAGTGAAAATAAATTAGATGAAAATTACATTAGTAATGGGAATGAAGAGGTAATAGTTCCTAATGATTTTGCTCTATTAAATACTTTTATCCAACAATTAAAATTAAAACAAAAAGGTATATATCAGAAAAATAATTTGAGTTTAGCAATAGCAGCAATTTACTTGATTTTTGGTAAGGAAGATTTTTTACATAATAAAATTAAGTATAAAAATGTTCTTGAAAATTTTGTTTTTCCCGGACGAATGGAAGAAATAAAGCCTCATATATTTGTTGATGGAGCCCATAATCCGGAAGCTATTAGAGGATTTGTTGAAACAATAAAAGATTTGGATACATATGAGAAAGCGAAACAAATAATTATTTTTTCTAGCTTAAAAGATAAAGATTATAAAACTATGATTTATAATTTGTTAAAAGATAAAATTTTTGACTACTTTATTTTAACGGAAATTCCTGATGGAAGTAGAACGTTATCTGTTTCTATTATCGAAGAAACTTTTTACAATACTATAAATTCCATATATAATAGTAAGGAGAAAACCCCACAGGTTATTTCCACTAAAAATATAAGGGATGCATTTGCAAAAGGTGAAAAGTATATACAAGAAAAAAATGATAAATGTGATTTATACATAATAGGATCTTTATATTTAGTTGGAGATATTAAACAATTGTTGTAGGAGGTATTATGTTAGATTTTGAAGAAGAATTAAAGAAATTTAAACCAATGTTAGAAGTTGAAGATATTGAAGCTGCTGTATATCAAGAAGATATGACTGATATGAAAGATATAATAAAAGAAGTTATTAAAGAGACGAAATAGTATGAATTATAAGCAGAAATTAAAACATCAGTCTGACGGCTGGTATAATGATGGACTTAAAAGGGCAAAAATTCATGATTTAACCGGTGCCATTAGTTCACTGAAAAAAAGTTTACAATATAATGGTTCAAATACTCCGGCAAGGAATTTACTGGGGCTTGTTTATTATGGAAGAGGCGAAATTGTTGAGGCTTTAGTTGAGTGGATATTAAGCAAAAATTTGCAAGTATCTGATAACATTGCCAATTATTACATAAAGAATATTCAAGAATCAAAAGAAGAGCTGGAAATCGCTAATAATGCTATTAAAAGGTACAATCAGGCTCTTAATTATGCAAATGAGGGTTCTGAAGACTTGGCTGTAATTTATTTGCAAAAAGTTATAGATACAGGTGTTTCTTTTGTAAAAGCCTATCAACTTTTAGCTTTGTTATTTATAGATAAAGGTCAATTAAAGAAGGCGAGGAAACTTTTAAAGCTTGCAAATAAAATTGATAAAACAGACCCAATCACACTAGAACTTTATCATGAGCTTCACCTTAGCAGTAGAAGAAATCAGGGTAGACTTAAAGAAAATAATAATATGCCTGAAGCGGTGACAGGAGAACATGCTATAGAATATAAGGTGGGTAATGAAACGATTATTCAACCCAAGCAGAATTACTTAAAGTCTACTGTAAAAAGATTAGATATTGGCAATATAATTATTGGAATGATTTTAGCCAGTTTGATTATGGTTTTCCTGATTTTACCTCAGGTTACAAAGTTAAATAATGAGAAAACTAATAAAGATATTATTAATCTTAGCGATCAAATAGAAGTAGATAAATCCCAGATTGCGGCTATGAAAACTCAGTTAGAGGAATATCGAGCTAATGATGCCTCTACTAAATCAGAAACCAAATCAAATACAGGTGTAAAAGATAGTTATGAGCTACTTATGTCAGTGAATACTCATTTTGCAGCAAATGATATGAGTGATAAGGATATGGTAGCAGACTTAATTAAGATAAATAAAAGTGCTCTTGGAGAAGATGGATTAGCAATATATAAAAAAATAACTGATGAAGTGTATCCTAGATATTCATCAAGTCTTTATGGTGAATGTCAAAGCTCTTATGAAAATGGCAATTATGATAATGCTAAAACCTCATTAGAGATAATATATAAAATTAATCCAAATTTAGACAATGGTAATGCTATGCTTCTTTATGGGAATACATTAGTCAAGCTTAATCAAACAAAAGAGGCTAAAGTTATACTTAATGAAGTTATAGAAAAAAATAAGGGAACTGATGCAGGGACAAAAGCAACTGAAGAATTATCAAAATTAAAATAATGAGCAATATGATAATTAAATATTGTATACAATTTTATATAAAAAAAATTCTAAATTTCTTACATGTTCTGTAGATTTTAGAGAAATTTTTATTAAATACAGAATTATTGTTGTAATTAGTTGTTTAAAATGTGATAATTCCATAGGTGTGGGTTTAGTAGAAAATTATTTTTTACAAATCAATTTCTTAGGAGGAAATTAGATGTCTTACTTAAATATAATTTTGCCATTTGTTGGTGGCTTGGGAATGTTCATCTACGGTATGCAGATTATGGCGTCAGGTCTTGAAAATGCTGCAGGAAATAAGATGAAATCAGTTTTGGAGGCTCTTACTAAAAACAAGCTTATGGGAGTTCTACTAGGAGCTACTGTAACTGCCATTATCCAAAGTTCATCAGCTACAACTGTAATGGTAGTTGGTTTTGTAAATGCAGGTATCATGAACTTAGTTCAAGCCATGGGTGTTATTATGGGTGCCAATATTGGTACTACAGTTACTGCTTGGTTAGTTTCTGCAAATGAATGGGCAAAGTTTTTAAGCCCAGAAAAATTAGCTCCGATAGCTATTATGGTTGGCGTTATTATTCTATTAATGGCTAAAAAAAGTTCAGCAAAAGAAGTTGCCAGCATAATTATTGGTTTTGGATTACTTTTTATAGGTATTCAAACTATGTCTGGGGCTGTTGCTCCTCTTAAGGAATCAGAAGGATTTAAAAGTATCTTTGTAACTCTTGGAGTAAATCCATTTCTCGGAATATTAGCAGGTGCTTTAGTTACAGCTATAATTCAAAGTTCATCTGCTTCAGTAGGTATCCTACAAAGTTTAGCTGCTGTAGGACTTGTTCCATTTAATGCGGCAATATATATTATTATGGGACAAAACATCGGTACCTGTGTTACAGCTCTTCTTTCAAGTATTGGAGCAAAGAAAAATGCCAAAACTGCTGCTTTTATGCATTTAACTTTTAATATTGTAGGAACGGTAATATTTACTGTATTTGCAATAGTGTACTTTAAAGTAATAAATCCGGCTATGGGATTAGGGTCAATTAATCAAACAGAGATTTCTTTAGCTCATACAGCCTTTAATATTGGTACTACTGTAGTTTTATTCCCATTATCAGGATATATTATTAAAATAGCTAAGAAAATTACCGGTTATCAAGAAAATACCTATGATGAAAGTAAGGTTCTTTTAGATGATCGTATGCTTGAAACTCCAAGTATTGCAGTTCAAGCAGCTTTTAGAGAAACACTTCGTATGGGAGAAGTTGTTAAACGTGCTCTTGAAAAATCTAAGGATTTATTATTTACAAGAAATAAAGAAGATATTGTTCTTATAAAAGAGGACGAACATATCGTAGATAAACTTTGTTCTGGTATTTCAGATTATGTTATAAAAGTTAGTTCTTTGAATATAAGCGAAGCAGAGCATCAAACTGTTGCTCACCTTCTGCAAGTGCTTTCTGACATGGAGAGAGTAAGCGATTATTGTGAGAATATAACAGAGTTTACAGAACATCTTATAGATAAAAAACTTAAATTTACAGAAGTAGCTTCTACTCAATTAAAAGAGATGGGTGAAGTTATCAATGAAAGTTATGTATTAGCTCTTGAATGTTTTGAAGGTAATGATAAAGAAATTGCTACTAAGGTTATTGAAAAAGAAACTAGAGCAGATGATCTGGAGATTACAATAAGAAGTAAACATATAAAACGTCTTGCAAGTGGTGAATGTGATTCTGAAGCTGGTGTAGTATTTTTAGATGCTCTAGTATGTTTTGAACGTATTTCAGACCATGCTAGAAATATTGCCGAAGAAGTTTTAGAAAAATAAATAGTTTAATTAATATCAATTTTTAATAAACCGTTTAAACCGAAAATTTGGTTAAAACGGTTTATTTTTATATATTTTTGACATATTGTAGTAAGAAATAGTATAATCATAGAAGGTGAAATTATGTTCATATATACAAGGAGATGAATTGATGGAAGGTGAAGCAAGAAGACAAAAAATAATGGAAACTTTAGAATTAGCTACAGAACCTATTACAGGTACTGATTTTAGTGGTACTTTAGGAGTTAGCAGACAAGTAATAGTACAAGATATTGCTTTACTTAGAGCTACCAATAAAAATATTCTTTCAACAAATAGAGGATATGTGCTTTTTAAAACAGGAAGTGAAAGAGGTATTTTTACTAAAATAATTCACGTTAAACATAATGATAATTTAATGAGAGAAGAATTATATGATATAGTAGATGTTGGTGCAAGAATTAAAGATGTTATTATTGAACATGAAGTATATGGGCAGATTTCTGTGGATCTTGTTATTAATAATAGACGAGATGTAGATGATTTTATGGATAAAATAAATCATGGAGAAGCTAAACCATTAAATCTTCTTACTGGAAATAATCATTATCATACAATAGAAGCAGATAACGAAATGATACTTGAAAATGTAGAAAAGATTTTAGAACAATCAGGTATTTTAATAAGAGATTAAAAATACAAATACTTATAGATATATAAAGTTTAAAATAGAAGTATAACTTAAAAAGTTGTTTTAATTTGTTGAAAAATATGATTGCAAATGAAGAGTGGCTATAAATTACTTTAAATGAGTACTTATTTTTATGTTTTTTCCATTAGTTTCAATGGTAATTGCTCCGTTTTCTATAGTACTAAATATTTTACTATTAATTAGTTTTACTCTATTAATAGTTTCTTTTGAAGGATGTCCATACATATTATCTATACCGGCAGAAACAATTGAATAAGAAGGTTTTGTAACCATTAAAAACTCTTTACTTGATGAATTTTTAGAGCCATGATGAGCCAGTTTAAGAATATCCAAGTTATTTTTGGGATATTCTTTTTTTAGTTCAGATACTACATTTGGTTCAACTTCTTTTCCTATATCACCGGTAAATAAGCCATCAAAATCTTTATATTTTAAATATAGAACAAGGGAAGATTCATTCCCAATTTTTACATTGGTATCTGTTTCTTTATTTGGGTAAACAGATGTTATACTAACCTCTTTATCAAGTATATTATCTAAACAATCCATTTCTAAAATCGGTATTTTCTTTTTTCTCCCAAGATAGCTTATTTTTTCTAGATTTTTATCGTGAAAAAGCTCAGGCGCTAAAACGATATTTTTGATTTTAATCTGATTATCTTTTTGTGATAAAAATTCTTCTATACCATTTAAGTGGTCAATATCTCCGTGGGTTAGAAAAACATAGTCTATCTCATTAATTCCTTTTGAAAGTAAGAAAGGTTCAATTCTATATTTTCCAACATTTTTCACACCAGAACTTCCACCATCTATTAAAAATGTATGGTGTGTAGGAGTATTTATAACAATACAGTCACCTTGGTCAACATCTAAAAATGTAATCCTTAATTCTTTTGTATACTTGGAAAATGGAAAAGATATAATAAATATTCCCAAGAAGGCAATTATTAATCCGTAGAAAAAGAAAATGAGATTTTTTCTTTTCATATTTTTCAAATTTGATATTTGTGCTTTTGTAATAAGATTTTCTTCCATATCAAGTTTCTTGATTTTTTGAAATAGCAATAGTGAAGCCATCATTAATAAAATAAATATTACAATTTGAATTATATTTGGTTTACCTGACACAATTTGACTAAAAGGTAATTTTAAATTTAATTTGCAAAGTATGTTAAACAAATTTAAAAGGATATTGCAAATGAAGAAAAATAATTTAGAAACAATAGGAATATAAAAAGAAAAAACAATACCTAATATTCCAAATAGTAACAATAAAGGCATTAAAGGAATTATTATTAGATTTAAAAGGAAACTTGTAAGGGAATAAGTATAAAAAATAGATAGCACTATTGGGAGCATTAATATTTGTATTAGAAAACAGGTTATAAGACTTCTATAGGTGGTAAGAAGAATATTAGGTATATTATTTCTAAATAGATTAGTTATTTTAGAAAAGAGAGGTATTAAATAGATTATAGTAATAACTGCACCATAACTTAAATAAAAACTTGAATTAAGTAGGGAAAGAGGTTGCCATAATAGTAGAATTACAATGGAGGTTGTAATGGATGTACAAGTGTGAACTTTTCTACCGGTAATATCTCCAATTATATGAAAAATAAACATTGATAAGGCACGAAGAGATGAGATAGATAACCCGATAATAGCTATATAAGTTAACATAAATATAATTGAAATACTACCACATAATAAAAATGACTTTGAAAATTTTCGAAGAAAACCATATAGTCCTAAACCGATAAAAGATAAATGTAATCCTGATATAGCAAGGATATGACTTATTCCATTTATTTTATAAAGGTCCTTGGTATTATCCTCTATATTTGATTTGTCTCCGAGTATTATTCCTTTTAATAAACCAGAATTTCTACTTGAAAGAAAGCTATCTATATTTTTTAAAGAAGAGTTTCTAAAACTATTAAGGGTATTTAAAAATAAATTTTTGTGATAATTTTGAATTTGGATTTTCTCTGGGAATATTGCGGCATCTATTTTTTTTGTTTTATAATAATGATATTGATTAAAATTACCAGGGTTTCTATCAGTTAAAAAGTAAGAAATCTCTCCTGTAACAGAAATAGTATTTCCGATGGAATAAAGTATATTAGAAGTATTTAAATCATTATTTTTCTTTTCATAAACAATGAAATTTAGATTTGAAATATTATCATAATATTTTGTGTGACTATGTTTTATATATAAAGCTACAGTGTTTTCCTTGTCTTCAATTTTATATATTTTCCCTATAACAGTAATAACATCATTATTTTTAAATTCTTTTTCTAAATTCAAACTAGATGTAGTATTGTAAAATGCATCAGTATAAAAATAGGTAATTAAAAAAATGATTATAATTACAAATAAATTGAAATACATTAGTGGAGAGTTTCTTAGATTAGACAGTGATTTGATCTTTAATTTTGTTATAGATTCCATCTTTAATACCTGGTACATTTTTGATTTCTTCAACAGATTTAAAATTTCCATTTTGAGTTCTATAAGCAATAATATCATTTGCACGAGATTCTCCAATACCTGAAAGACTAGTTAGGGCTGATAAATCGGCAGAATTAATATTTACTTTTGTAGTGGAAGAGGTACTATTAGAATTACCATTAGAAGTGTTATTGGTATTACCGATAGAAGTTCCTTCTTTAGAGTTATTTACAGAGGAGGTACTACCTGATTCCCATTCTTTTTTAGTTGGAATATGTATTTGAATACCATCAGATAATAATTCAGCTTGATTAATAGCATTCTGCTGGGCATTAGAAGAAAAACCTCCTGCCATTTTTACTACATTAAAGACTCTTGCACCTTTTTCTAGAATATACACACCAGGATGTTTTACGGCACCTGTTATATGAATATAGATTTTTTCAGTACTTGATTTAGCTTCAGAATTAGAAGTGCTATCATCATCTTTATTAGCAGAAGGTTCTTTGTTTTCTGTTTTGGCAACATTAGTTTTATCTTGATTAAGGTTTTCAGAAACTTTTCTGGAATTAGAACAAGATGTTAAAAATATAGATATAGAACAAAGAAAAATAAGAATTGTAAAGACTTTTGATTTAGATTTGATTTGCATTATTTCCTTTCCAAAATGTAAAAGAAATATCCCATATGCAATTTACATTTTACAATGAAAGATGAAATTTGACAAGAGCTTCTAGACAAAAATCTATGAAAATGTTAATATATCTGAGTAATTTGTAAAAAGCTACATAGAATTTCTAAGGGTGAATAATAATGAAACAAGAAAATAAAGATTTAACTGAAGAAAAAAATACATCTAACTTTGAAAATATAGGAGATCAAACAGCTGCAATGTTTATTTCCACTGCAACAGAGATGATTGATGAAGTAGGATATGATAATCTGTCTATTAGAAAAATTGCAGATAGAACGGGATACCATAACTCTACTATATATTTGCATTTTAAAGATTTTAATGAGTTGCTTATGCTAGCTTCCATGAAACATTTTGCGGCTTATAGTGATAAGTTAGAAAAACTAAGTAAAGAAGACTTATCCGGAAAAGATGAATTTCTTTCAATTTGGGAAGTATGGACAGATTCCAGTTTGAAATATCCAGAAGTTTTCTATAATTTCTTTTTCGGTAAACATAGCAATAACCTAGAAAAAGTTATGAAAAGATACTATGAAATATTTCCTGAAGAAAGTCATATTTATGCAAATGAAATAGAGCATATGTATTTTGGCAATGACATTTCTACAAGAAGCAAAAATATACTTAATCTAATTAAAGATAATAACTCTGGAGTTAATGATAATAATATAGATATGATTAATGAAATTATAATAAGTTTTTGCAAGTATAAATTAGAGCAAAAATGTAAGAATAGTAAGCTGGATGCAGATGAATTAAAAAGACAAATTATGGATATGATACATTATGTGTGTAAAATATAATGGTAAAGCATATTCGATTTTAAGGTTAATATAGTTTGAAATAAACATATGAAAACAATGGTTTTTCAATAGATAAAGGTGTAGTATTATAAATAGTTTTTTTATTTTTAAACTATATAGTAGCTTTGTATAATAAATCAGTTAAAATAGCTATGTTTCAACATGAGAAACTTTAGCTCTTTAGAATATAAGATAAAGTAAGTGCAGATATTTAGAAAACATAATTTCTAATATCTGTATTTTTTTATGTGATTTTTTATGATTAATTGAAGTGGACAGCAATATATGAAAAACAAAATAGACAAGAAAGAAATCTGAATATGTTAAACCAAAAATCTTGATTATATTTATATATAGTTCCGTTTTACACTTTAACAAAATTTATATTCATCATTTTATATATAGATTTTTTGAATTATTCAAAAAAATTATAAAAACCTCTTGCAAATAATCGCGCTTAGTGCTATTATACCGTTAAAGTAATTAAATAAGCGTGCTTATATTTAAAATAATTATTAATATTGACGAAAACAATGACGATTGTTTCATCAATACATTTAAATGAGGAGGGTCTTTATGAAATTAGAGATTGGTAATTTCTATGTTAAAGATATTACTTTTGGTAAAGAACTTAAATTTGATAATGGAGTTCTAACAATCAATAAGGAAGAAGCACTAGCTTTTATTAAAGAAGATGAAAGAATTACAGAAGCAGATTTATACATTGCTAAACCTGGTGATAAAATCAGAATGTGTCCTGTAAAAGAAGCTGTTGAGCCTAGAGTACGTCTTGATGGTAGAGGTTTGTTTCCAGGATATGAAGGAGAACTGGTTAGAGCCGGTGAAGGTACACTTCATGCTATGAAAAATTGCAGTGTTTTAGTAGTAGGTAGACATTGGGGCGGTTTTCAAGATGGTGTTATCGACATGAGCGGAGAAGGTCAGAAATATACATATTTCGGTGGCTTAAATAACATTGTCTTAGTAGCTGATACTAATGAAGAATTTGAAAAAAGAGAACAGCAAAAGAAAAATGATGCTTTACGTCATGCAGCCCATAGGTTGGCAGAATTTGTTGGTAAATGTGTTAAAGATTTAAAACCTGAAGATACTGAATCTTACGAACTTGAACCGGCTATAAAAAGAGATCCAAAAACTGAAAAATTACCATCTGTAGTTTTCGTTATGCAACCTCAAACGCAAATGGAAGATATGGGATATAATACTTTAGCTTATGGATGGGATATGAATCATATGTTACCTACTTATATGAATCCCAATGAAGTTTTAGATGGTGCTATAGTTTCAGGAAGTTTTATGCCCGTTGCAGCAAAATGGTCAACCTACGATTATCAGAACTGTCCTGCTATAAAAGCATTATATAGAGAACATGGTAAAACAATTAATTTCCTCGGAATAATCATGTCTAATCTTAATGTTGCATTAGACCAAAAAGAACGTTCAGCTATTTATGTAGCTCAAATAGCCAATTCTCTTGGAGCAGATGGAGCAGTTGTAGCAGAAGAAGGATATGGTAATCCAGATGCAGATTATGTTGGTTGTATAGTTGCTCTTGAAGATGCCGGAGTTAAAACTGTTGGACTTTCTGATGAATGTACAGGTCGTGACGGTATGAGTCAACCTCTTGTAACCTTAGATGAAAAATGTGATGCATTAGTATCCTGTGGTGATGTTTCTGATTTATTGGTTCTTCCGGCAATGGAGACTGTTTTAGGTGAATTAGAAGCCTTAGGCCGTGATGGAATGGCAGGAGGATGGGCAGGAGATGAAATCCTTGGGCCTTCTGTTAGAGAAGATGGATCAATAATTATGGAAAACAATTCAATGTTCTGTGGAGATCAAGTTCTTGGTTGGTCAACAAAGACTATGAAAGCGTTCTAAGGAGGAAAAATACATGAAAAAGGCTATATTATATATAAATCAATTTTTTGGACAAATTGGTGGAGAAGATAAGGCTGATTTTGCTCCCGTAATTAGAGAAGGTAAAGTTGGACCGGCAATGGAATTTGCTAAAAATCTTCAAGCTGATATAACATATACAATTATTTGTGGTGATAACTTTATGGGATCTAACACAGATGAAGCAGTTAAAACTATATTAGATGGATTAGAAGGAAAAGACTTTGATTTATTTCTTGCAGGTCCTGCATTCCAAGCTGGACGTTATGGAGTAGCTTGCGGAACTATTTGCAAGGCTGTTAAAGAGAAGTTTAATGTACCGGTACTTACATCTATGAATGTAGAAAATCCCGGTGTAGAAATGTTTAAATCTAATATGCTTATAATGGAAGGTGCAAATATAGCTTCACATATGAGAAAAGATGTAGCAGCTATGGTTAAGGTTGCAAATAAAATTTTAAGTGGAGAACAAGTTGGACCGGCGACGGAAGAAGGATATTTCCCAACAGGAAGAAGAAAAGAAGTATGGTTAGAAGATAAAACTACTGCTGCAGATCGTATGATTAATATGCTTGTAGCTAAACTTAATGGAGAACCATTTGTAACTGAACTTCCAATACCTAAGCCTGACAGAGTTCCTATTGCACCGGCTATAAAGGATTTAAAGCATGCTAAAATTGCACTTGTAACTACAGGTGGTATTGTACCTGTAGATAATCCTGATAAAATTCAATCTGCATCTGCAACACGTTGGGGACGTTATGATATAAGTCATACTATGAGACTTGAATCAGGTGTATACAAAACAATTCATGCCGGATTTGATCCTGCTGCTGCCAATGATGACCCTAACGTTATCACTCCTGTGGATGCACTTCAAGAATTATTAAAAGAAGGATACTATGGTAGCCTTCATCCATATTTCTATTCTACAGTTGGAACAGGAACTACTCAAGCTGAAGCAGCCAGAATGGCAAATGAAATTGTTCCTTACCTTAAAGAAGATAATGTAGACGGAATAATTATGGTCTCTACTTGAGGCACCTGTACTCGTTGCGGCGCAACGATGGTTAAAGAATTTGAAAAAGCAGGTTTCCCTATAGTCCAAATGTGTAACTTGATTCCGGTTGCTAAGACAGTTGGATCAAACCGTATAGTTCCAACAATTTCCATTCCTTATCCTCTCGGAGATCCGGGAACTCCAAAAGAAGAGCAATGGAAGCTTAGAATGAATAGAACTAAGATTGCTTTAGATGCTTTGGCAACAGATATTAAGGAACAGACTATATTTAAAGTCTCTTAAAAAGGAGGGACAATAGGAATGAAAAAGAACGATAATCACGTATTTATAATATCTTTGATTTTAACACTTGCTATAGCATTCTGGGCAATATTTGGGAAAACAAGTTTTGGCATAGTATCTAATGCAGTATTTAATTTTCTATCTGTAGATTTTGGATGGTTATATCTTTTAATCATGTTTGTCTTTGTTGTTTTCGTTATTGTTCTTGCTATTAGCAAATATGGTAGCATTAAACTTGGTGATGATGATTCTGTACCTGAATATAAAACCAGTTCATGGTTTGCTATGTTATTTGGATGTGGAATGGGTGTAGGCTTAGTATTTTGGGGAATATCAGAACCTATATCTCATTACATTGCACCAATGGCAGGAATAAAGGCTGGAAGTGCCGAAGCTGCCCAATTTGCAATGAAATCAAGTTTTATGCATTGGGGAATTCAACCTTGGGCAAATTATGCAATTATTGGTTTAGCTCTTGCATATTTTACTTTTAGGAAGAAGAAAAAAGGGTTAATTAGCAGTATATTTGAGCCACTTATTGGTGAAAAGAAGGTTAATGGTTTCTGGGGAAAATTAATTGATGTTCTTGCTGTATTTGCAACTGTAGCAGGAGTTGTTACATCTCTTGGATTAGGTGTTTTGCAAATAAATAGTGGACTAAAATATATGTTTGGTGTTCCCACTACATTACTTATCCAAATAATAATTATTGGAGTAATTAGTGTTATTGTAATTTGGTCAGCTGTATCAGGAATTGATAAGGGAATTAAACTTATATCTGATGCCAATCTTTATATAGCAATTGGACTTATGATTTTAGTTTTCTTAGTTGGACCAAAGGTAGATGTAATTAATAATTTTGTAAATGGTTTTGGACAATACTTAGGAACCTTTATTCAGGATTCTTTAGGTATTAATACATATAGTGATTTATCATGGCTACGTAATTGGAGAATATTCTATTGGGCATGGTGGATTGCTTGGGCACCATTTGTTGGTGTATTTATAGCAAGAATTTCTAAGGGCCGAACAATAAGAGAGTTTATAGCAGGGGTTGTAATTGCACCAACTTTAGGTTCCCTCCTTTGGTTTGCAATATTTGGTACTCTTGGAATTAATCTTGGTAGCAAAGGTATATTATCTACAAAAGCTCTTCAAGCAGTTGTAGCAAAGCCAGAAACAGGACTATTCGTAGTCATGCAGAAATATCCTTTTGGAATGATATTATCAGTTGTAGCTTTAGTTCTTTTGTGTACATTTTTTATTACATCAGCAAACTCAGGCACATTTGTACTTTCAATGCTTTCTTCAAATGGAAATCTTAATCCCCCGAATAATAAGAAAATCCTTTGGGGAATTGTACAAGCGGTATTGGCTATTGGATTATTAGTTGCAGGAGGTTTGAAACCACTTCAAATTATTTCAATAGCAGCAGCTTTTCCTTTTATATTTATAATGCTTTTTGCCATGGTTTCTCTGGTGAAATCCTTAAAAGGAGAAACTATACCTACTAAATTTAAAATCGGTGAAAGTGCTAAAAATCTTGTGAATGCTGAAACAGAAAACTAAAAGTATACTTTCCTCTAAAAATACTAGTGTGGATCTTCCATACTGGTATTTTTTTTATAAAATAATTTGATGAAAAATAGCAAATAGTATGGCTTGAATTACAGTATTATTACATTGTATTTTATTTTAGAATAAAAGAAAAATATAGAACACTATCTTAGATTATGCTATAATCAAAGACGGTGTGAAAAAATATAATGTATTGGATTAATGGAGGACATATGGAAAAGATTAAAATGATAACCCCTATTGTTGAAATGGACGGAGATGAAATGACAAGAATTCTTTGGCAACTAATCAAAGATAACTTAATTCATCCATTTATTGATTTGAAATCAGATTATTATGACCTTGGTCTAATGCATAGAGATGAGACAAATGACCAAGTTACTATAGATTCAGCAAATGCTACTAAAAAGTACGGAGTAGCAATAAAATGTGCAACCATTACCCCTAATGCGGCACGAATGAGTGAATATAATTTACATGAAATGTGGAAAAGCCCTAACGGTACTATTAGAGCAATTTTAGATGGTACTGTATTTCGTGCTCCAATAGTTGTAAAAGGGATAGAACCAGCAGTTAAAACATGGAAAAATCCTATTGTCATTGCTAGACATGCCTACGGAGATGTATATAAAGACGTGGAAATGGCTATACCTTCTGTCGGTAAAACGGAAATAGTTTTTACAGATAAAGAGGGGAATGAAAAAAGAGCCTTAATTCATGATTTTGATAATAGTGGTATTATTTTAGGACAACATAATACAGATAAAAGTATTTATAGCTTTGCAAGAAGTTGTTTTTCTTATGCATTAGATACTGGTCTTGACCTTTGGTTTTCAACTAAAGATACTATTTCTAAGACTTATGATCATAGATTTAAAGATATATTTGCAGAGATATATGAAAATGAATACAAAGATAAATTTGAAAAAGCTGGTATAACATATTTCTATACTTTAATTGATGATGCTGTTGCCAGAGTTATGAAGTCAGAAGGTAATTTTATTTGGGCTTTGAAAAACTATGATGGAGATGTTATGAGTGATATGATTAGCTCTGCTTTTGGTTCTTTAGCTATGATGACATCAATTTTGGTTTCGCCGGAAGGAAATTATGAATATGAAGCAGCTCATGGAACAGTTCAACGACATTACTATAAGCATTTAAAAGGTGAGGAAACATCTACTAATTCAGTGGCATCTATATTTGCATGGAGTGGTGGACTTAGGAAACGTGGAGAATTAGATAATATCCCAGAATTAGTTACATTTGCAAATGAATTAGAAAAAGCAACCATAGATGTAATTGAAGAAGGTTCTATGACAAAGGATTTAGCTTTAATTACAACTATTAAAAACCCAAAGGTACTTAATTCTGAAGAGTATATTTTAGCAGTTAGAAGTAAACTTGAAGAGTATTTAAAATAGTTAATTGGAAAGACTAGTTTCATAGTATTCTTTGAAGTGAAATTTTATGTAATACTAAAAATTTTTTTACAACTAAATCATAAGTATCTGCTATAATAGAGAAAAATTAAAACATAACCTTAAACATAAGCTTAGTTTAAGATTATGTTTTATTCTATGAAAGAAAAAGATGACAGATTTAAAAACTCTTAATACAAAATTGAATAATGGTGAGTTTAGTCAAGTATATGTGATTTATGGTGAGGCAGATTATATTAAGCTTCAATATAAGAATAGAATTATTTCATTGATTGGAGATAAAAAAGATGAGATGAATTATTCATATTTTGAAGGTAATACAATTTCCTTGGATGAAGTTATTAGTATAGCATCTACCTTGCCTTTTTTTGCTGAGAAAAGATTAGTAGTTGTTGAAAATTCAGATATATTTGCAAAAGGAAATCAAGAAGATATAGATAATTTGATTACCTTTTTCGAAAGTATCCCTGATACTACTTACATGGTTTTCATTGAAAAAAAGCTTGATAAAACTAAAAGACTATATAAACTTCTAAATGGTAATAAAATTAATTTTTCAAATGATATTGTAGAAATTAAAGTTCCGGACCAAAGGCAGGTAGAAGCTTGGGTTGGAAGTCTTATTAAAAAAGAAAATAAAAAAATAGAAGAGTCTGCATTTAGATATTTAATAAGTCAGGTTGGAACTGATATGGAGACATTGTCCAATGAATTGGAGAAGATATTTGCATATACTTATGGGGAAGATATTATTTTGATTTCCCATATAAATGATATAATATCTGCCAATTTAGAAATTAAAATTTTTAATCTTGTAGATGCAGTTTCAGCAGGCAATAAAAACTTAGCCATAAAGTTATATGAGGAACTATTAGGTTTAAAAGAAACCCCTATGGGTGTATTATTTCAATTGACTAGAAAATATAAACAATTACTGGAAATTAAAGGATTAAAATCAGATAAAGCTTCTAATGATGAAATTTCTTCTTTAACTAAAGTTCCTAAGTTTTTTGTAGGCAAATACATAAACCTTGCTAATAAAATAAAAAAAATAGATTTAATTAAAATATTAGATGAAGCTCTTTCTTTAGAGTATTCAGTTAAAAGTGGATATTTAGATGATAAATTAAGTGTTGAATTATTTATTGTAAAATATGCCAGATAAATTGGAGGAAGTATGTCAGTACATATAAAACAAGATCATATTAGAAATTTTTGCATAATTGCTCATATTGACCATGGAAAAAGTACATTAGCAGATAGAATTATTGAAAAAACAGGACTTTTAACTAGTCGTGAGATGGAAAATCAAGTTTTAGATAATATGGACCTTGAAAGAGAAAGAGGTATAACAATTAAGGCTCAAGCAGTTCGTATTATTTACACTGCAAATAATGGGGAAGAATATATGTTTAATCTTATAGATACCCCGGGACATGTGGATTTTAATTATGAGGTAAGTAGAAGTCTTGCTGCTTGCGACGGAGCCATATTAGTTGTCGACGCTTCCCAAGGAGTAGAGGCTCAAACTCTTGGAAATGTGTATTTAGCTATGGATGCAGACCTTGAGGTTGTACCTGTTATTAATAAAATAGATTTACCAAGTGCAGATCCGGATAGAGTTGCTGAAGAGGTTGAAGATATAATTGGTATTGAAGCTATGGATGCCCCAAGAATATCAGCTAAAACCGGTATTGGCATTGAAGATGTATTAGAAGCAGTAGTTTCTAAAATTCCGTCACCGGAAGGGAATAGCGAGGCACCTTTAAAAGCATTAATTTTCGATTCCCTTTACGATGCCTATAGAGGTGTAATTGTTTTTTGTAGAATTAAAGAAGGTACAGTTAAAAAAGGTACAGAAATACTTATGATGGCTACAGGAGCTAAGGCTGAAGTTGTAGAAGTAGGATATTTTGGACCTGGTCAGTTTATTCCTACTGATGAATTATCAGCAGGAATGGTTGGGTATATTACTGCAAGTCTTAAGAATGTACAGGATACTCATGTAGGCGATACTATTACTGATGCTAAAAATCCAACAGATAAACCCCTTCCAGGATATAAAAAAGTAAATCCTATGGTTTATTGTGGAATGTATCCTGCTGATGGAGCCAAATATCCGGAACTTAGGGATGCTTTAGAAAAATTGCAACTTAATGATGCATCTCTTTCTTTTGAAGCAGAAACATCAGTTGCATTAGGATTTGGTTTTAGATGTGGCTTTCTTGGATTATTACATTTAGAGATTATAGAAGAAAGACTGGAAAGAGAATACAATCTTGATTTAGTAACTACAGCTCCATCTGTTATTTATAAAGTACATAAGACAGGTGGAAGTATAATTGAACTAACTAATCCTAGTAATTTACCGGATCCTACTCTTATAGATTATATGGAAGAGCCTATTGTTAAAGCTGAGATTATGGTTACTACTGAGTACATAGGTGCCATTATGAATTTATGTCAAGAAAGACGTGGTGTTTATGATGGTATGGAATACTTAGAAGAGACAAGAGCTGAACTACATTATCATTTACCACTAAATGAAATTATCTATGACTTTTTCGATGCATTAAAAAGTCGTTCAAGAGGATACGCTTCCTTTGATTATGAAATGGATGGTTATGTACGGTCAGAATTAGTTAAATTAGATATTCTTGTAAATAAAGAAGAAGTTGATGCATTATCCTTTATCGTTCATGCTGATACAGCCTATGATAGAGGAAGAAAGATGGTGGAGAAGCTTAAAAAGGAAATACCAAGACATTTATTTGAGATTCCAATTCAGGCAGCAGTAGGTGGCAAGGTTATAGCTAGAGAGACAGTTAAAGCTATGAGAAAAGATGTACTCGCTAAATGCTATGGTGGAGATATTAGCCGTAAAAGAAAGCTTCTTGAGAAACAAAAAGAAGGTAAAAAGAAGATGCGCCAGATTGGTAATGTGGAAATACCTAAAGATGCATTTTTATCAGTATTAAAATTAGATGATGAAGATTAAAGTAGAATTAACTATATACAATGTTATGAAATGTTTTTAATATAATATTTTTATTATGATTTTTTTTGTAGAAGGATTAACATTTGTAATTACGATAGGCGAAAGGGGATAAATGAAGAATTTAGAAATATATATTCATATTCCTTTTTGTATAAGAAAATGTAATTACTGTGATTTTACTTCAATAGTTTCTGATGAAACAATAAAGGAAAGATATGTAGAAAAATTAATTAAGTCTATTGAAAATTTTAATAGTGATGTATCTTCTTATAGTGTTAGTACGATATTTATTGGTGGAGGAACACCATCAATATTAAAGCCAGAATTTATATCTAAGATTTTGAAAGCTATATATTCAAAATTTATTTTTGTTGAAAAACCAGAAATAACAATAGAAGCCAATCCAGGTACTTTAAATAGAGAAAAGCTTAAAATATATAGACGAAGTGGAATAAATAGGCTTAGTATTGGGCTACAATCAGCTGATGATGAAGAACTTAGTATTTTAGGTAGAATTCATAGCTATGAAGATTTTCTACAAAGTTTTAATTTGGCTAGAGAAGCAGGTTTTAATAATATAAATATTGATTTAATGTCAGCTATTCCAAATCAGACTATTAAATCATATAGAAATACATTAAGAAAAGTTGTAGAGTTAAATCCTGAACACATTTCTGCATATAGTTTGATTATAGAAGAAGGTACGCCTTTTTTTAAGAATATAGAACTATTTGAAAAATATCCTTTACCTAGTGAAGAGGATGAAAGAGAGATGTATTATCTTACCAGAGAATTCCTAAGTAAAAATGGGTATTTTAGATATGAAATATCTAATTATGCAAAAGAAGGATATGAATGTAAACATAATCTGGGGTATTGGAGTATGACACCTTATTTGGGATTTGGTGTAAGTGCCTCATCTTATTTTGAAGGAGCAAGGTTTAAAGTTGATAAAAATTTTCAGATAATAGAAGAAGAAAAACCTTCAATAAAGAGTAATATTGAGGAATTTATGTTTCTTGGACTTCGAAAAACAAAAGGTGTAAGTTCTAAAGACTTTAGAAATATGTTTAATCAAGAGCTTGAGTTTTACTATAAAGATAATATAGATAAGCTGATGAAAGAAGGTTTATTAGAAAAAGAAATTGTTTCTATGGATGAATATTTATTAAGTCTTACAGATAAAGGAATTGATGTTAGTAATGTGGTTTTAAGTGAGTTTTTGTTGGATTAATGAATTAAGATATAGAAATAAAAAAGGTTAACTAAGATTATGAGTAAGAAAATTAGAGAGAATATCTATATACAGCTATTTGTATCTTTCTTTAGATGTGGAATTCTCACATTTGGAGGAGGTTTAGCTATGCTTCCTCTATTAGAAAAAGAAGTAGTTGAATCTAGAGGTTGGGCAACAAATGAAGAGCTGTTAGATATGTATGCAATTGGTCAGACTACACCGGGGATAATTGCTGTAAATGTTGCAACTTTTACAGGCTATAAAAAAGCCGGAGTACTAGGTGGTATAGTAGGAACTTTAGGAATGATAACGCCATCCCTTATTATAATTACTGTAATAGCTTCAGGTCTTTCATATATTGTAAAATATCCTATTGTACAGCACGCTTTAGCCGGTATTAGATTAGCTGTTTGCGGAATGATGATAGTTACAGTAGTAAAATTAGTTAAAAATGGTGTAAAGGACATTTTTGGAATTATTATATGTGTTGGAACACTTTTAATTGCCGTTTTTACACCTGTGTCAACAGTATTTATAGTTATTGCTGCACTAATACTTGGGATTTTAGTTAAAAGAAATAAAGTTGATTAATATTTGGCTTTGAAGAAAAATTTATGGTTTAAATTATGCTTTTTATAATAAAATTTTTTTTAGATTAAAAGTATAAAGTTATGTAAGTTAAAAAAGAAGAGAAGAGATATGATTATATATTTAAGATTAGCTTATGAATTTTTTAAAATTGGTTTATTTGCAATAGGGGGAGGTATGGCAACCATTCCCTTTTTAATGGATCTTTCTCATAAATATAACTGGTATAGTGTTAGTGAGCTTTCCAATATGATTGCTGTAAGTGAAAGTACGCCTGGTCCAGTAGGTATAAATATGGCTACCTATGTAGGTTATCAAGTAGGAGGAATCCCTGGTGGAATAATTGCAACCCTTGCTGAAGTAGCTCCTGCAATTATAATTATTGCTATTGTTGCAAAGTTTATGGAAAAATTTAAAGATCATAAATTAGTAAAGTCTGCTTTTTTAGGTATAAGACCTGCAGTAGCAGCTTTAATTGGATATACAGTTTTAGAACTTATAAAAATTTCTATCAGTTTTAACTTAAAAGCATTTTTACAGTTTAGTTATTTAAATTTATTTATTATATTAGTCTTTCTAGGTTTAATGTATTTACCTAAATTAAAAAAATTACACCCAGTTGCTTGGATTGCAATGGGTGCAGTTATTGGAATTGTCTTGAAATTATAAGTGGGTGTTTTATAGTTTGAATTCTTAGGGTTATATATAAAATATATGGTTTTTTAATGCTACTACTGACTGCTTATAGTAGCTGCTTCATAATATAGGAATAAATATCTACATTTTTTGATTGCCAATTATTTGCTATAGATTCTGCCATTTCTCTTTTTGGAACAGTAAGATTTAAGCTTACCTGATTAATGCCATCTTCTTCAACTATACAATGAACTAAAAATGATGAATCTGATAATTGCTCAAAATAAGATTTAGTTGAGAATTCATTTAAAAGACGATTTTTATTATTTGCAATATAGTTATCTATATCATCTCTAATCATTTGGTTTAGGTCGTCTCCGATATATTTAACAGACTCCTTTCCTTCAAGAGAAAGGTAGTATGAAGTTTTATTATAGGTTTTATCGTCTATTATAAGGTGAGAATTTAAAAGTTCATTTATGCTTTGTTGAACTTTAAAGAAGTTGGTGTAGCCTTTTTCAACAATAAATTCTGAAATTTGAGATGTAGTTAAAGGAAATTTGACACTTTTAAGCATATACAGTATCATCAATTTATATAAAGTGAGTTTTTCTTCCATTTTTAGTTTACCTGCCTTGTTTATTTAGAAATATTTCTTTAGAAACGAATGTATAGTATATATTATAAATTTATTTTATAGTTCTTATAAGTGCAAATAATGCAATTATTGTTAAAAACACAAATGTTTTCTTATCAATGATACACAGTATTTTTGAAATCGTCAACAAAAATTATAAATTGTAAAATTAGTTTTGAAAAAAATACTCTATATTAAAAAGACATTCTGTATAAAAGCAATTTTTAAAGCTTTAAATATAGGATTTTATATGTAAATAGTTTAAGACTTTTGATGTATTATAAAAGTTTTGTTTTACAAAGTGAAAATAACAGTCAAAATAAAGGAGAATTTGATATGGATTTTATATCAGGAAAAGAATTACAAGATATTTGCGAAAAGGAAAATAAGAAGATTTCGGAAGTAATGAGAGAAAGGGAGATGAGTTTAGGTGATTTGACCGACAGTGAAATGGATGAAAGGTTACAGACTATTTTAGATATTATGAGGAAGGCTGCTCATGACCCAATAGATAATCCTAAAAAATCTATGGGTGGACTTTTAGGTGGTGAAGCAAAGAAATTATATGAATTTGGCAAAAGTGATAAAAGTATCGCTGGAGGCTTATTAAGCAAAGCTCTCACCTATGCATCAGCTGTCCTTGAAGTAAATGCAACTATGGGACTTATAGTTGCTGCACCAACAGCAGGTTCTTCAGGAGTATTACCGGGAGCTCTCTTAGCTCTTCAAGAGGAAAAGGGTTTTTCAGATAAGGAAATTTATGACGGGATTGAAAATGCATCAGCATTAGGCTATATATTAATGAGAAATTCTTCAGTATCAGGTGCTGAGGCAGGATGTCAAGCAGAGGTTGGAGCAGCTTCAGCAATGGCAGCATCTGCTCTTGTAGAGTTAATGGGTGGAACAGTTGATATGTGCTTTCAAGCTGCCGGGATTGCTCTTGCAAATCTTTTAGGAATGGTATGTGATCCAATCTGCGGTCTAGTAGAAGCACCATGCCAAAGTCGTAATGCAGTTGGAGTTGCAAATGCAATCTCTTCAGCAGAAATGGCATTAGCGGGAATTAAAAATGCAGTTGTTTTTGATGAAATGGCAGAAGTGTTGTTAAATGTAGGGAAATCCTTGCCTGCCACTCTTCGTGAAACGGCAATGGGTGGAATGGCAGTAGCACCTAGTGCTTGCCAGTTGTGCAACCAACAATAATGACTACTTTTGAATTAAAAATCCCACCTCTTATAGATAGATGATTTTGTTCATTTTTCTATAATTAGTGGGATTATTTTTTTTATTAACAGTTCAATTATATCTATCTAGTATATGAAATATAAAAAGTAATCATAAATATTAGACCTTGTATAATTAGGTTATTGGTGAAATTATATTACATATTAGAAAATATGCCTTACAAAGCAAGTTTGTAAATCTCTTCAACATCTTTTTGAGATAGTTTTACAAAGTTACCAATAGTTCCTGTTCCTCCGTTGCCATAGCAAGCTTTGTGTGCCATTTCTGGAATATCTTCTTCTTTAGCACCAATTTCTGCAAAAGATGTAGGCATTTTAATTTTATGAAGGAATGATTTAAATCTTTTAATTCCTTTAATTGCAGTTTCTTCCGGATTGTTAAAGTCCATATCAATTCCCCAAACTCTAGTTGCAATTTGAGCAAATTTCATTGGATTATGTTTCATAACATATCTCATCCAAGCAGGCATAACTACAGCAAGTCCTGCACCATGAGCTACATCATATTGAGCTGATAATTCGTGTTCAATTGAATGGCTTGCCCAGTCTTGTTCTCTACCAACACCTACCATGTTGTTATGAGCTACCATTCCTGCCCACATAATATTTGCACGTGCGTCATAATCATAAGGATTTTTAATTACCTTTGGAGCTTCCTTAATCATGGTTTTTAATACAGCTTCGCATAGTCTATCAGTAATTTCAGTAGCAGGTGTATTAGAATAAAATCTTTCAAAAACATGTGCCATAATATCTGTGATTCCTGCAGCTGTTTGATATGTAGGAAGTGTTTCAGTAAGTTCAGGATCAAGAATAGAGAATTTAGGTCTAAGATAATCTGAACCGGTACCACGTTTTAACATTCCGTTTTCATTTGTAATAACTGAATCAGGAGAACCTTCTGATCCTGCTGCAGCAATAGTAAGAACTGTTCCAACAGGAAGAGCCTTAGTTATAGGTGTTCCTGAATATAAATCCCAGAAATCACCATCATATACTGTACCTGCAGCAATAGCCTTTGATGAGTCAATTGTAGAACCACCACCAACAGCTAGAATAAAATCTATACCTTCAGATTGAGCAAGATTAATTCCTTCATATACAAGACCACTTCTTGGGTTAGGACGTACTCCTGATAGCTCTACAAAAGGAATTCCCTCTTTATCTAAAGATTCTTTTACTTTATCAAGAAGACCACTTCTAATTACTGAGCCACCACCATAATGTAGAAGAACGTTGGTGCCGCCATATTTTTTAACATATTTTCCTACTTCAGTTTCTGTACCTTTTCCAAATATAAACTCTGTTGGACTGTGAAATGTAAAATTATTCATTTTAACCCTCCTAATTTTAAATGATTTTTGGATAAATCCCTTAAGATAAGCATTTATCCCAAATTGGTTACAGTATATCATAGTTAATTTTAAATTAATGTTATTTTTTTGTGCAAATCAAGTGTTTTAATATGTTTTATTTTTATACATAATAATAAAAGAGAATTGTTTAAAAATTTAATTGCAAATTTATAGTTAGATAAAAAAATAATTATTGTCAAATTTTATTTAATTTAAAGATAAAATCCTTTAAATACTAGATCAACTTGGATTTTTATTCAAAAATTTTCACAAAATTCAATATTTATGCAATTATATAAACTGATTTTTTATTGATTAAATCTTGCAAATACAGTATTATTAATAGGTATATGTAAAAAACAAAATATATAAAAAATATTTACCATATTAGATTTTATAAAAGTGTGGAAAATATTAGTTTAAATATAGAAAAGGGGACAGATTTATAATGTCTAAAGAAACATGGAAACCAGGAAATATGCTTTATCCCTTACCGGTAGTTTGTGTAAGTTGTAAGAGACCAGGAGAAAAGCCAAATATAATAACTATTGCATGGGCAGGAACTATTTGCAGTAACCCGCCTATGGTATCTATTTCAATTACTAAGCAAAGATATTCTCATGATATAATCTGGGAAACGAAAGAATTTGTTATTAATCTTGTAAATAAAGATTTAATATATCCTTGTGATTACTGTGGAGTTAAATCCGGTAGAGATGTAGATAAGTTTAAAGAAATGAATTTGACACCTTTAAAGTCCAAGAATATTGAAGCTCCCGGAATTAAGGAAAGTCCTGTTAATATAGAATGTAAAGTTAAACAGATAATTGAACTGGGCTCTCATGATATGTTTATTGCAGAAGTAGTTGGAGTAACCGTTGAAAATGAGTATATGGATGAAAATAATAAGTTTAGCCTAAACGAAACAGGACTGGTTACTTATTCTCATGGTGAATATTTTACCTTGGGAGAAAAGATTGGTAAATTCGGTTATTCTGTAAGAAAAAATAAGGGAAAGTTAGTAGCTTATGTAGATGGAAGTTATAATGTGGCAACTAAAGAATTCTCTTATGGAATGGTACTTATTGGAGACTTGGGTACTGAGCAATTTTCTAAGAAATTTAATGATGAAAGCTTAAGCTCTATGAGAAATGTTGCAGGAGAAATTAAAGGGGCAGAGGCAGCCATTTCCTATGCCTATGATAATGGATATAAGGAACTTGAAATTTATTATGATTATGAAGGAATAGCTAAATGGCCTCTTAGTCAGTGGAAGGCAAATAAAGAAGGAACAAAAGCCTATAAAGCATACTATGATAAACTTAAAGACAAGATTAAAATTAAGTTTAATAAGGTTATCGCTCATACAGGTGACAAATATAATGAAATGGCAGATAAACTTGCTAAAGATGAATTAGGAATTAAATAATTACAGTATAATTAATTAACAGTTAATGTTAATTATGAATAAGTATTTCTAACAATGGAGGGGAAAGTTATGAGTAAAAATTTAGAAACAATCTGTGTACAAGGTGGATGGCAACCGTCTAATGGTGAAGCTAGAGTACTTCCAATTTATCAAAGTACCACATTTAAATATGATACAAGTGAGGAGATGGGGGCTCTTTTTGACTTAGAAAAGTCTGGTTATTTCTATTCTCGCCTTGCAAATCCAACCTGTGATAATGTTGCAAATAAAATATGTGAACTTGAAGGTGGTGTAGCAGCTATGCTTACCTCATCAGGACAAGCTGCTTCTATGTATGCAGTTACCAATATTTGCGAAGCAGGCGACCATATGATATGTGCAGCTAAAATATATGGTGGAACATCTAATTTATTAACAGTTACATTAAAAAGATTTGGTATTGAAGCAACTTTAGTTGATCAAGATTTACCTGAAGAAGAATTAGAAAAATATTTTAAACCAAATACTAAATGTGTTCTTGCTGAAACCATTTCTAACCCAGCAGGAGTAATTTTAGATATAGAAAAATTTGCAAGAGTATGTCATAAACATGGTGTACCTCTTATGTGTGATAATACATTTGCAACTCCAATTCATTGTCAGCCTTTTAAATGGGGAGCAGATATTGTAATACACTCAACTACAAAGTATATGGATGGTCATGCAATGGCAGTTGGTGGTGCTATTGTAGATTCCGGAAATTTTGATTGGGAAAAATATCCAGATAAATTCAAAGGATTAACAACTCCTGATGATTCTTATCATGGTATTATTTACACAAAGAAATTTGGAAAAGGTGCATATATTACAAAAGCTACAGTTCAATTAATGAGAGATATGGGAGCTGTTCAAAGTCCTATGAATGCTTTTCTTACAAATGTTGGACTTGAGACACTTCATCTTCGTATGGAAAGACATTATGAAAATGCCTTAGCAGTTGCTAAGTTCTTAGAAAATCATCCAAAGGTAGCTTGGGTTGAATTTGCAGGTCTTCCTGATAGTCAGTATCATGAACTAGCTACTAAATATATGCCAAAGGGAACTTGTGGAGTACTATCTTTTGGACCTATTGGTGGTAAAGAAGGAGCTATGAAATTCACTAATGGTCTTAAAATGATAGCTATTGTTACTCATGTAGCTGATGTTAGATCTTGTGTTCTTCATCCGGCAAGTCATACTCATAGACAGCTTAATGAAGAACAACTTCTTGAAGCAGGTGTACTACCAGATTTAATTAGACTATCTGTAGGTATTGAAAGTATTGATGATATAATTGCGGATTTAGATCAAGCATTATCTGTTTTATAGATACAGTGTTGCCAGTATACTTGTTTTTCAAAAGGTTTATTTAATATATAATTAAATTTATACAATATTTGGATAATGTAGAAAAGGCGAGAATATGAAAGGTAGAAGAAAACTTATTCCTACCATTTATTTGGCTGGAGATAAGGCAGTTAAAAGTATAGAAAATAAAGAAGAGCTTGAAATAGACCCATCTACTTTAGCTAAAAAGTATGAAAAAGATGGGGGAGATTATATTATGGTTTTTGACTTATCTAAATCAGATGAAGACCATAAGTTGGCTGTAGAAGAGGTTCGAAAAATTGTTGGAAAAGTAAAACTTTCTATTTTTGCTGGTGGCAACATTAAACGTTTAGAAGATATAAAGAACCTTATTCACGTTGGAGTTAAAGCAGTAGTTTTGAATTTTTCAAAATCTAGAGTTTTAGAGTTTTTAGATGAAGCGAAGATTAGATTTGGAAGAGAAAGAATTATAGTATCTTTACCAGACTTTGATACTTTATATAAAAATCAAGAACTAATTAACGAAAATTTCGATATGCTCCTTTTTATGAATGAACCAGATATTAAGTCTGTAGTTCATACAACTGATTTAAAAAGTATCATCATGACTTATGATCAAAGTGAAGAAGAATTACAAGAATTATTAAAGAATGATTCTGTTTTCGGATTAGCCGGAGATAAAGTTAATGATTTTTCGTATAAAATAAAAGAACTTAAAGATAAAATATTAAGTGATGAAAGCCTTGATGAAATAGAACTAATTGAATATCCTATTGATAATACAGATATTGGCTCAGTGTTACTTAGAGTATTTGAAAAAGTTCAAGATAGAAAGTTTAATCCTAAAGATGGAACCTATACTTCTGATTTATTTGCAAAAGGAGAAGAGGCAATCCTTCGAAGAATTGGAGAAGAAGTTATAGATATATATTTTTCTTCAAAGAATAATGATATTGAGGATATAAAGTTTAATTTAACAGATTTTTTATACCATGCAATTGCCCTTATGGTAGAAAAAGGAATTACTTGGGATGATTTAGCTAAAGAATTACTTACTAGATTGTAATGTGCAAATAGCCTATTAGATGAATGGGAAAGTTAGAAGTTGATGTGATAGGCTATTATTATGTGGGTAAATAAAAGATATAGTGGCTTTTGTATAAAATCATGAAGTACAATAAATTAAATAATAAATTTTTCTAGGAGGAATTATGGAAAAAATATGGATTGTTGGAGCAAGTGGACAACTAGGAAGAGCATTTAAACTACATATGGATCCTTTAGATGCAGAAATTTTAATAACGGATGAAGAAGTTGATGTTACTGATTTAAAGGAAATAGATAGTTTTGGTAATATGAGTAGACCAGATGTAATTATTAACTGTGCTGCAATAACTGACGTGGATGTATGTGATAAAAACCCTGATTTAGCATATAAGGTTAATGCTATTGGAGCAAGAAATCTTGCAATAGTCGCAGAAAGTATCGGAGCTAAGTTAGTTCAAATTTCTACTGATGATGTCTTTTCAGGTTTAAATAAATTACCTTATACAGAGTATGATGAAACTCATCCAAGGACAGTCTACGGACAAAGTAAACTTGCCGGTGAGGAATATGTAAAAAATTTCTGCTCAAAACACTTTATTGTACGTAGTAATTGGGTATATGGAAAAGGCGAAAGTAACTTCCTTTATAAAGTACTTAAAGCAGCAAAAAATGAAAAAACATTTAGAGTAAGTCCTTACCAAATGGGTTCTCCAACAAGTTCTTTTGAACTTGCTAAATTTATAATACAACTTATTGATACAGATGAATTCGGTCTATACCATGCTACTTGTAGTGGTTCTTGTAGTAGATACGAATTTGCAAAAGAAATAGTAGATTTCCTTGGTCTTGACCTTTCTCTTGAAAAGATTGAGCTAGACGAGGATGAGATACTTGATGCAAATGTAAGTGATAGACCATGGTATGCAGTTCTAGACAACTTCGTTATGAGAATAACAGACCTATATCAAATGCCAGAATGGAAGGTTGCACTTCATGAATATCTAGAAAAGTTACAGTAATTAGTAAAATTAAAATATATTTTTCGGAGGTAATATGGAAAAGAAGAAGAAATCAAAATTGGGACTTACAACTAAAATTTTTATTGCTCTTTTGGCAGGTGCATTATTTGGAATACTTTTATGTTATGTAATTCCTGCCAGTAAAGTAAGAGATGATGTTATTATAAATGGAATATTATATGTTATTGGGCAAGGTTTTATTAGATTAATGAAAATGCTTGTTGTACCGCTAGTATTTTGCTCTTTGGTATGTGGTGCCATGGCAATCGGTGATACTAAAAAGTTAGGTAGTGTAGGAGCTAAGGTTCTTATCATTTATCTTTTCACTACAGCAGTTGCAGTAGCTATTGCCCTTACAGTAGGTAACTTAATAAACCCTGGCATTGGGTTGGATATGGACAAGGTTAAATCCAGTGCAGCAGCCGTTCAGACTATGGAAAAAACATCTATGGTTGATACTATTTTAAATATTATACCTGATAATCCTATTGGAGCTATGGCAAATGGAAATATGCTTCAACTAATAGTGTTTGCATTAATCGTAGGCGTTATTTTAGCTAAACTTGGCAAAAAAACTGAAGTAGTTGGAAATTTCTTTACACAATTTAATGATGTAATGATGGAAATGACTATGATGGTTATGAAACTGGCTCCTATTGGAGTATTTTGCCTTATAGGAAAAACATTTGCAACTATTGGCTTTTCAGCCTTCATTCCACTAGGTAAATATATGATTGGAGTTCTTGCTGCTCTTGCAATTCAATGTTTACTTGTATATATGGGATTACTAAAAGGATTTACTGGACTTAATCCATTCTTATTCTTAAAGAAGTTTTTCCCAGTTATGGCATTTGCTTTTAGTACAGCTACATCTAATGCAACAATACCCCTTTCAATTGATACCTTAGATAAAAAGGTTGGTGTTTCTAAGAAGATTTCTTCATTTACAATACCTCTTGGAGCAACAATTAATATGGATGGAACTGCAATTATGCAAGGTGTGGCAGTTATATTTGCAGCTCAAGCCTTTGGTATTCATCTAAATATGACTGATTATTTAACTGTTATTGGAACAGCAACTCTTGCTTCTATTGGAACAGCCGGAGTGCCTTCAGTTGGACTTGTTACCCTTACAATGGTATTTAATTCAATTGGATTACCTGTTGAAGCTATTGGACTTATTATGGGTATAGATAGAATTCTTGACATGAGTAGAACAGCCATTAATATAACCGGTGATGCTGTATGTACAACAATAGTAGCATATCAGAACGGGGCTTTAGATAAAGACGTATTCTATGCCAGAGAAAAAGATAAAAATGAAGTATTCCCTGATAAAGAGGATATTTAATTATTTGCATATAAATAATATAAATGATAATATATAGGGCAGTGTAAACTGCCTTTTTGATTGGAGAAATTATGAGAAAACTTGCATTAGATAATGACACTTTAATGTGTGTTGAAAAGCCGGAAAGATATATTGGCGGCGAGATTAATTCAGTAATGAAAAATAAAGAAGATATGGATATTCGATTTGCTCTAGCATTTCCGGATGTATATGAAATAGGAATGTCTCATCTTGGAATACAGATACTTTATGATATTTTAAATGAAAGAGAAGATACTTGGTGTGAAAGAGTTTATTCACCTTGGACAGATGCAGATAATATTTTTAGAGAAAAAAATATCCCTTTATTTGCACTTGAAAGTCAAGATAAATTATTAGATTTTGACTTTATAGGATTTACAATTCAATACGAAATGTGCTATACCAATATTCTTCAAATTTTAGATTTGGCAGGTATTCCATTATTTGCAAATGATAGAGGAGAGGAATTTCCAATCATAATAGGTGGTGGACCTTGTACTTATAATCCTGAACCAATAGCAGATTTTTTTGATTTGTTTTATATTGGAGAAGGAGAGACCAATTTAAATGAGTTAATGGATTTATATAAGAAGTTTGGTAAATCTAAGGAAAAATTTCTTTTAGAAGCTTCAAAAATTGAAGGTATATATGTTCCATCTCTTTATGATGTTACATATAATTCTGATAACACAATAAAAGAGATGATACCTAAAGGAAAAGATGTGCCTAAGGTTGTTAAAAGGACTTTAGTTTTAGATATGAAAGATGCTCATTATCCAACAAAGCCTATTGTACCTTTTATTAAGGTAACTCAAGATAGAGTTGTTCTTGAAATACAAAGAGGGTGTATTAGAGGATGCAGATTCTGTCAGGCTGGAATGGTTTATCGTCCGAGTAGAGAAAGAGATTTAGAAGATTTAAAGAGATATGCCAGGGAAATGTTAGAAAATACCGGACATGAGGAAATATCACTAAGTTCCCTTAGCTCTAGCGATTATAGTAAATTAAATGAGATTATAACTTATCTAATTGAAGAGTTTAAAGATAAAAAGATTAATGTTTCATTGCCTTCTCTTCGAATAGATGGTTTTTCTTTAGATGTTATGAGTAAAGTTCAAGATGTTAGAAAAAGTTCTCTTACATTTGCACCTGAAGCAGGTTCTCAAAGATTAAGAGATGTTATTAATAAAGGGCTAACAGAAGAAGAAATACTGGATGGTGCCTTTAAGGCATTTGAAGGTGGTTGGAATAAGGTAAAATTATACTTTATGTTAGGTTTACCAACGGAAACAGAGGAAGATAGATTAGCAATTCCCCATTTGGCTGAAGAAATAGCTAAGAGATATTATACAATTCCGAAAGATGAAAGAAATGGTAAGTGTCAAATCACAGCTAGTAGTTCATTTTTTATTCCAAAACCATTTACTCCATTTCAATGGGCAAAAATGTATCCATATGAAAAATATAATGATTTCGCCTATGAGGTAAAAGATGAATTTAGAAATATGCTTAATAGAAAAAGTTTAAGCTACAAATATCATGATGCTAAAACTACAATACTAGAGGGTGTATTTGCTCGTGGCGATAGACGGTTATCTAAGGTTATAGAGACAGCATATAAAGAAGGATGTCTATATGATGCTTGGTCGGAATATTTTAATTATGATGCTTGGTTAGATGCATTTGCTAAAAGTGATATTGATTATACTTTTTATATTTTAAGGGAGAGAGATGAGAATGAAATCTTCCCTTGGGATTTTATAGATATAGAGGTTAAAAAAGATTATCTTTTAAAAGAATGGAAAAAAGCCAAAGAAGGGGTGGTTACACCTAATTGTAAAGAGAAGTGTTCTGGATGTGGTTGCTTATCCATGGGTGCTGGGGTATGTGTCAAATCTTAGGGATAGAAAAAATCCATAGGGAATACTTATGGTATAATTCATTTTAAGTAAAAAAGTTCTAATGAAAAAGAAATATATTTTTAGCAGAACTAAAAGCTATAGTTTTTAATCATTTAATATTTTGATTAAATGGAAAGAATAAATGGAGCATATAGATGAAAGCAAGAATAAAATTTAGTAAAAATGGATCACTTATATATATTGGTCACCTTGATGTAATGAGATATTTTCAGAAAGCAATTAGAAGAGCAGGGCTACCTATAGCTTTTTCAGAAGGATTTAGCCCACATATGATAATGAGTTTCGCTCAACCATTAGGTGTAGGTATGTATTCTGAAGGAGAATATTTTGATATAGAGTTATTAGAATATATAGAGCCAAAGAAGGCGATTGATGATTTAAATAAAGTAATGGCAGATGGAATAAAGATTAAAAATTTTGTTTACATTTCTGATGATAAAAAGCAAAGTGGAATGACAATTGTTGCTGCTGCAACATATTTAGCTAAATTATCTTTAAACAAATCATCATTAGATAATCTTGATATGCTCACTTTAGAAGAAGATAATAATAAAGAATTGAAAAACTTTGATAATGAAGAAGATAAAATAAAATTCTTTAATAATAAAATTCAGGAATATTTTAACAGAGATGAAATTGTGGTTTTAAAAAAGACCAAACGCTCAGAAAAAGAAGTAGATATTAAACCGATGATACTAGATATGAAATATAGTGAACAGGGATTATTTCTATTTTTATTAACAGGTAGTGAAAATAACTTAAAACCTAATTTAGTTGTATCAGATTTTTTGATATTTTGTAACTTACCTAACAACATGCTTACAACTGATTATAAAAGGTTAGATGTATTTGCAAAAAATATCAAGAAAACAGAAAACATTGATAATTTACAACAAGAAAATAATAATTTTATACCTTTAGATGCTTGCACCATTAAGTAAAATAAGGTATTATTAATTTCATGAAAAATTTATAATTAATTAGTAAGGGGAAGATAAATGGAGCAAGAAGTGGTAAAGGTTGTTAAATTTGGCGGAAGTTCATTAGCTTCAGCTAAACAATTTGAAAAAGTTGGAAGTATTATACGAGGAGAAGAGGCTAGAAGATATGTAGTACCATCTGCTCCGGGAAAACGTTTTGATGGGGATACTAAGGTAACAGATTTACTTTTTAAAGCTTACTCAATAGCAACAAGAGATGAATATGATGAAGATGAATTCGAAGCTTCTATGAATGAGATATTTAACCGTTTTAAAGAGATTATTTCAGGATTAAAATTGGATTTGGATTTATCTGATGAATTTAAAGAAATTAAAACAAATTTTTTAAAGAAGATAGGCAGAGATTATGCAGCATCAAGGGGTGAATATCTAAATGGTTTAATTATGGCAAAATATTTAGACTATGAATTTATTGATGCAGCAGATGTTATCCTATTTCATAGAAGTGGACGATTAAATGATAAAAAAACCAATAAAATCTTATCAACTAAACTAAAAGAAGTTAGAAAGGCAGTAATTCCCGGATTTTATGGAGCAGATAAAAACGGTAAAATTATTACTTTCTCAAGAGGTGGATCTGATATAACAGGTTCTATTGTTTCTAAAGCTTGTAGAGCAGATGTTTATGAAAATTGGACAGATGTAAATGGATTTTTAGTGGCTGATCCTCGTATTGTAAATGATCCAAAACCAATTGATGCAATAACATATAGAGAGCTTAGAGAATTATCATATATGGGTGCAACAGTACTTCATGAGGCATCGGTATTTCCAATTATGAAGGAAGGTATTCCTATTAATGTTAGAAACACTAACAACCCTCAAGATGAAGGAACTTTTATTGTAGAGGGAACCACTAGAAAACCTAAATATACTATTACCGGAATAGCAGGTAAAAAAGATATAGCTTCGGTTACAATTGAAAAGTCTATGATGAATTATGAAATTGGTTTTTGTAGAAAAGTATTAGAAGTTTTTGAAGAAAATAATCTTTCAATTGAACATATGCCTTCTGGTATTGATACAATGACTATTCTTTTAAATGCCGAAAACTTTGCAAAAAAAGAACAAAAAGTAGTGGCAGGAATTCATAGAGCAGTTGAGCCAGATTTAGTTGAACTTGAATCTGATTTGGCTTTAATAGCTGTTGTTGGTAGAGGAATGAAACAAACTAGAGGAACTTCTGCAAGAATATTTTCTGCCTTAGCTCACGCACATATAAATGTTAGAATGATTGACCAAGGTTCAAGTGAGTTAAATATAATTGTTGGTGTACGAAATCATGATTTTGAAAATGCTATTCGTGCCTTATATGATTGTTTTGTTAATTCTACTATTTAAAGAAATAAAAAATTAATAAATGTATGTTAATATAATAGATATAGAACAACTTTACTTTTTAAGAGTAAATGTTAGTTTTATAAAGATATTAGATTGTAGCATAAATTTTATTCTTATAACTAGTATCTTGAGTAAGATATATGTCTATGATTTTAGTCTTTTATATTAATTAAAATAAATGTTGAAAGAAGGATAAGTTAGTATGAATATTCTTTTATTTATTAAACCTAAGGCGACCCTTGCCTATGTTTATGATTACCATTCAGTAAGACAAGCATTAGAAATAATGGAGTATCACAGATACAGTTCTATTCCCATAGTAACGAAAGATGGATTCTATGCAGGATGTATTACAGAAGGTGATTTACTTTGGGCACTTAAAGGTATGGGATTTCCGTCTATTAAGGAAACTGAAGAGATGAATATAATGAACATTCCTAGAAAAGGAGATTACCTGGCTGTTAGTGCAGCAGCTCAAATGTCAGATATTATAGAAAGAGCCATGGAACAAAACTTTGTGCCGGTAGTGGACGATTATAATCATTTCATAGGTATGATTACTCGTAAAGATATAATTGGATATCTTTGCAAAATAACTAAAGAAGAAAAAGCTAAAGAAGATAAAATTGAAACAAATGTTTAATAAGGGTTAGATGTTTATTTGCAAATAAAAGTAATAAGGGGAGAATATGAAAGCAAGATTAGGAATAATAAAAGGCGATGGAATTGGACCGGAGATAATAGATGAGGCAATAAAAGTCCTTAAAGTTATCGAAAAGAAATATAATCATGAGTTTGAGTTAATAGATTTATATTTAGGCGGTGCGTCTATAGATAAATTTGGAGAGCCTTTAACAGATGATACAATCAAATTAGCTAAAACCTGTGATGCAGTTCTTATGGGTTCAATAGGTGGAGATGCAAATACAAGTCCTTGGTATAAACTTCCAAGTGAAAAGAGACCAGAAGCTGGATTACTAAAAATTCGAAAAGAATTAGGTGTTTTTGCCAATTTAAGACCGGGGATATTATTTGACGGATTAAAATCGGCAAGTCCTTTAAGAGAAGATATTATAGCAGATGGATTTGATATTACTATTGTAAGGGAACTTACAGGAGGATTATATTTTGGAAAACGTAGTACATCAGTTGTAGATGGACTTAGAACAGCTGTAGATACTTTAACTTATAATGAATTTGAAATAAGAAGAGTAGCAATTAAGGCTTTTGAAATAGCCATGCTTCGAAATAAGAAACTTACAAGTATTGATAAGAATAATGTATTAGATAGTTCAAAACTTTGGAGACAGGTTGTAGAAGAAGTGCATGAAAACTATAAAGAAGTAGAGTTAAATCATATGCTTGTAGATAATGCAGCTATGCAACTTGTAAAGGATCCAACTCAATTTGATGTAATTCTTACAGAGAATATGTTTGGAGATATACTTTCAGATGAATTAAGTCAGATTACCGGTTCTATAGGAATGTTGCCATCTGCCAGTTTAAATGAAACTAAATTTGGACTCTATGAACCAAGTGGCGGTTCTGCACCTGATATAGCAGGTCAAAATATTGCAAATCCAATTGCAACAATTTTGTCTTTGTCAATGTTATTTAGATATTCATTAGATTTAATTGATGAAGCTGATAGTATTGAAAAGGCTGTAAATGAAGTAATCAAAGCTGGTTTTAGAACAGCTGATATATATAGTGAAGGTAATATTAAACTAGGAACCTCCCAAATGGGAGATGTTATTTGCAAGTATATTTAATTTAAGAAGCCAGCATTAGTTTAATAGTTGATTAGAAAATAATTTTTAGCTTTTATTGTTTAACCTAATAATCAATTAATATTATTTGGGAAATAGATGTATATAAAAATTTCAAGGGGGATATAATTATGAAACGCAGTGATTTAGTAACAAAAGGTAAACAGCAGGCTCCATCTAGATCTCTATTTAGAGCAGCAGGTTTTACTGAAGAAGAAATGAATAAGCCTTTAGTAGGAATTGTTAGTTCTTATAATGAAATAGTACCGGGACATGTGAATATAGATAAAGTTGTTGAAGCAGTTAAAATGGGTATAGCTATGGCAGGAGGAACACCGGTTGTATTTCCTGCAATTGCAGTATGTGATGGAATAGCTATGGGCCATATCGGAATGAAATATTCTCTTGTAACAAGAGATTTAATTGCAGACTCAACAGAAGCTATGGCAATGGCACATCAATTTGATGCCTTGGTTATGGTTCCTAATTGTGATAAGAATGTTCCCGGGCTTTTAATGGCAGCAGCTAGAATTAATGTTCCAACTATATTTGTAAGTGGCGGACCAATGCTTGCAGGTCATATAAAAGGTGAAAAAACCAGTTTAAGTTCTATGTTTGAAGCAGTAGGCGCAAATGTAGCAGGACTTATTTCCGATGAAGAGTTATGTGAATTTGAAAATAAAGCCTGTCCAACCTGTGGTTCATGTTCCGGCATGTATACTGCAAATAGTATGAATTGTCTAACAGAAGTTCTTGGAATGGGATTATCTGGTAACGGAACTATTCCGGCAGTATATTCAAAACGTATTCGCCTTGCTAAACAGGCTGGAATGCAAGTTATGGAATTATACCGTAATAACATTAGACCAAGAGATATTATGACTAAAGAAGCAATTTTAAATGCTATTACAGTTGATATGGCACTTGGTTGCTCTACTAATTCAATGCTTCATCTTCCGGCTATTGCCCATGAAGTAGGAATGGATTTTGAAATCGGATTTGCAAATGAAATAAGTGCTAAAACTCCTAACTTATGTCATCTAGCTCCATCAGGTCATGCTTACATGGAAGATTTAGATGCAGCAGGTGGTGTTTATGCAGTTATGGCAGAATTAAATAAGGCTAATCTTTTAAATACTAACTGTATTACAGTTACAGGTAAAACAGTAGGAGAAAATCTTGCTGATGTTAAAAACTTAGATGAAGATATTATTCGTCCAATTGATAATCCTTATACTAAAACTGGCGGTCTTGCTATTTTAAAAGGCAATCTTGCACCTGAAGGTTCAGTAGTAAAAAGAGCTGCTGTTTCAGATAAAATGTTAGTTCATAAAGGATCGGCTAAAGTATTTGATAATGAAGAAAGTGCTTTAACTGCAATAGAAAATGGTAGTATACAAAAAGGTGATGTAGTTGTAATTCGATATGTAGGTCCACAAGGTGGTCCGGGAATGCCAGAAATGCTTAATCCAACCTCTGCTATTACAGGTATGGGATTAGGAGAAGATGTGGCTCTTATTACAGATGGTAGATTTAGCGGCGCTTCAAGAGGAGCTGCAATCGGTCATGTAAGTCCAGAGGCAAGTAAAGGTGGAACTATAGGATTAATTAAAGATGGAGATATTATTTCAATTAATATACCAGAATATAAATTGGAAGTAGAACTTTCTGATGAAGAGTTAGAAAATAGAAGAAAAGATTTTATTCCTAATGAACCTGAAATTAAAACTGGATACCTAGCACGTTATGCTAAATTAGTAGGTTCTGCAGCTAGAGGTGCAATTCTTGAATAAAATTTTACTGTAATAATTAATATATAGTAGATACATGGATATACTGTGAGAAGCTAAAGTTTCTCATGTTGAAAATGAGGTGGTATAAATGCAATTAACAGGTTCGGATATAATAATGGAATGCCTAAAAGAACAAGGAGTTGACACTGTTTTTGGTTTTCCTGGGGGTGCAATTTTAAATGTTTATGATTCTTTGTATAAATATAGAGATGATATAACTCATATTTTAACTTCTCATGAGCAAGGAGCTGCCCATGCAGCAGACGGATATGCCAGAGCTACAGGTAAAGTAGGAGTTTGTATGGCTACTTCAGGTCCCGGTTCAACCAATCTTGTTACCGGTATAGCAACAGCCTATATGGATTCAATCCCTATGGTTGCTATTACCTGTAATGTTGGTGTATCCCTCCTTGGAAAAGATAGCTTTCAAGAAATAGATATAGCAGGAATTACTATGCCCATTACTAAGCATAATTTCATAGTCAAAGATGTTAAGGATTTGGCAAATGTTATTAGACGTGCATTTGCAATTGCTACAAAAGGCAGAAAAGGTCCAGTCTTAGTTGATATAACTAAGGACGTTACTGCAAATAAAACAGAATATAAGCCTAAAAAAATTACTTATCCTCATGTTAAATCAAGAATAACGGAAGAAGATATTGAGAAAGCAATTGGATTAATTAAAAAAGCTAAGAAACCTTATGTATTTGTAGGTGGAGGCGTAGTTTTATCAAAGGCAGATAAAGAAGTTAAAGAATTTGTATATAAGGTTGATTCTCCAGTTTGCGATACACTTATGGGTAAAGGGGGATTTCCTGGAACAGATGATTATTATACAGGCATGCTAGGTATGCATGGTACTAAAACCTCAAACTTAGGAGTACAAGAATGTGATTTGCTAATTGTACTTGGTGCAAGATTTAGTGATAGGGTAATTGGAAATGCTAAGAAATTTGCTAAAAACGCTAAAATCATTCAATTCGATATTGATGAAGCAGAAATAGATAAAAATATAATGATTGATTTTTCAATTATTGGAGATATAAAGGACATTCTTAAAAAAATTAATGAAGCTTTGCCTAATCAAAATCATACAGAGTGGGTAGATAAGATTAAAGAAAACAAGAAGAAATATCCATTAAAGTATAACCACGATGGGCTAACAGGTCCGTATATTATTGAAGAAGTATATTCTCAAACTAAAGGTGATGCTATAATAGTTACTGAAGTAGGTCAGCATCAAATGTGGGCAGCACAGTACTATAAGTTTAAAAAATCAGGACAATTTATTACATCTGGTGGACTTGGAACTATGGGATATGGTTTAGGTGCATCAATTGGAGCTAAAATTGGTTGTCCAAAGGAAACTGTTATTAATATTGCAGGCGATGGTAGTTTTCGTATGAATATGAATGAAATCGCAACAGCTGTAAGAAGTAATGTTCCAATTATTCAAATTGTTATTAATAATCATGTTTTGGGTATGGTTCGTCAATGGCAGACTTTATTCTATGATGAGCATTATTCAGCTACTGTTCTAAATGATAAGGTAGACTTTGTGAAGCTAGCAGAGGCTATGGGAGCAGAAGGAATTAGAGTTACCACTAAAGAGGAGTTTAATAAGGCACTTTCTCATGCTTTGAAATTAGGAAAACCTATTGTAATTGATTGTCAAATTGATGCAGATGAGAAGGTTTGGCCTATGGTTGCTCCGGGAGCTCCTATTAATGATGTTATGGAAGATAAATAAATAATAAAAAGTATGGTTTTCAAGACAAAAATAGTCCTTGAATACTATACTTTTTTTTGAGTTTTGTATAAAATTAAAATCACAGTTGATATTTGATTTAATATAGTTGTTAGAGTATTTCATTTGCGTTATAATACATTAAGTTAAAAGAGAAAAATATTCGGTGACTTTTGTCAAAAGGAGAGAAAATGAAATTTATTGATGGTATTAAAGAAAAAGCAAAATCTAATTTGCAAAGAATAGTACTTCCTGAGTCAGAAGATATACGTACTTATGAAGCTATTGAAAAAGTATTAAAAGAAGGTACAGCTAAAGTTATCTTAATTGGTAGCGAAGAAGATGTTAAAACTCATAATACTAAGGGTTTTGATATTTCAAAAGCAACAGTTATTGATCCTAAAACCTTTGAGAAAAAACAGGAATACATTGATAAACTTGTAGAGTTACGTTCAAAGAAAGGTATGACTGTAGAACAAGCAACAGATCTTATTGAGAATAATTACACTTATTTTGGAGTTATGATGGTTAAGATGGGAGATGCAGACGGTATGGTAAGTGGTGCTGCTCACTCAACAGCTGATACCCTTAGACCTTCATTACAGATTTTAAAAACAAAACCAGGAGTAAAATTAGTATCTTCATTTATGGTTATGGTAGTTCCTGATTGTGACCTTGGAGACCATGGAACCTTTGTATTTTCTGATTGTGGTCTTGAGCCAATGCCAGATTCAGAAAAACTTGCAAATATAGCATTATCTGCTGCTGAAAGCTTTAGATCGTTAGTTGGAGATGATCCAGTAGTAGCTTTACTTTCTCACTCTACACAAGGAAGTGCTAAGAATGATGATGTAATTAAAGTTCAAGAAGCTGCTAAAATTGCTAAAGAAAATGCTCCAGAAGGACTATTAATTGATGGAGAATATCAATTAGATGCTGCAATTATTCCTGAAATTGGCCAAATGAAAGCTCCGGGAAGCAAGGTGGCAGGAAAAGCCAATACACTTATTTTCCCAGATTTAGATGCAGGAAATATTGGATATAAACTTGTTCAACGTCTTGGTAAAGCAGAAGCTTACGGACCAATGACACAAGGTATAGCAGCCCCGGTAAATGATTTATCTAGAGGTGCTTCAGCTGATGATATCGTAGGTGTTGTTGCTATAACAGCTGTTCAATGTCAAATGGCTAAATAAAATTGTATTTAATTAAAACATATTATAATTTTATATGTGTTTTATGATAAAATATACTTTGTATTAAAAGGACATATTACAATATGTCGAATAAAAAGGAGAGGTATTTAAAAATGAATGTATTAGTTATTAACTGCGGAAGTTCATCTTTGAAATTCCAACTTATTAATTCTGAAACAGAAGGAGTTCTTGCAAAAGGATTATGTGAACGTATCGGAATTGATGGGGTTCTAACTTACACACCAGCAGGTGAGGAAAAAGAAAAATCAAATCTTGCTATGCCAACACATACTGAAGCAATTCAATTTGTAATTGATGCTTTAACTAATGAAAAGACAGGTGTAGTAAAGAGTCTTGATGAAATTGGTGCTGTAGGTCACAGAGTTGTACATGGAGGAGAAGCTTTTACTAAATCTGTAGTTATTACAGAAGAAGTTATTAAAGCAATTGAAGACAATAATGATCTTGCTCCACTTCATAATCCAGCTAATATTATTGGAATTAGAGCTTGTGAAACTCTAATGCCTAAGACACCAATGGTAGCTGTTTTTGATACAGCTTTCCATCAAACTATGCCAGCTAAAGCATATATGTATGGACTTCCATATGAATATTATGAAAAATATGGTGTTCGTCGTTATGGTTTTCATGGAACAAGTCATAGCTTTGTTTCAAAAAGAGTTGCAGAACTTGTTGGTAAACCAGTTGATCAAATTAAAACAATTGTATGCCATCTTGGTAATGGTGCATCAGTATCAGCAGTTGAATATGGTAAATCAGTTGATACTTCTATGGGACTTACTCCTCTTGAAGGTCTTGTAATGGGTACACGTTCTGGTGATATTGATCCAGCTATATTAGAATACATTGGTAGAAAAGAAGGTTTAGATCTTGAAGGATGTATAAGTATGCTTAATAAAAAATCAGGTGTATTTGGTCTTTCAGGAAATCTTTCAAGTGATTTTAGAGATCTTGATGATGCTGCGGCTTCTGGAAATGACAAAGCTAAAACAGCTGTTGATGTTTTCTGTTATCGTGTAGCTAAATATATTGGAAGTTATGTTGCTGCTATGAATGGTGTAGATGTTATTGCTTTTACTGCAGGTATTGGGGAAAATGATGCTCACGTTCGTAAAACAGTTATGGGATATCTTGGATATCTTGGCGTTAACCTTGATGCAGTTGCTAATGACAGTCACGGAGAAGAAGTTACAATTTCAACTCCTGACTCAAAAGTTAAAGTAATGGTTGTTCCAACTAACGAAGAACTTGCAATTTGCAGAGATACAGTTGCTTTAATTAAATAGTTATAAAATTTAATTTTAAATATATAATCTAGTCACTCTAAATTTATTTAGAGTGGCTTTTTTAATAAACTTTATACTAATTTATTTATTACTTATAAAAAGGTTATCTTTTCTTTGCCATATTTTAGCAAAATAGTGGTAATATGATATCATTAAAAGGAGAAGGGGGAAAATTACATGACGAAAAGAATCAAGATATTACCCGGTGGCCCTTATGAAGTAGATAGCGATATACCGCTTCATAGAGCTAAAATTGTAACAGATGAAAAAGGTGACAGTAAAGAATGGAAGATTGAAGGAGAATATCCAGATAAACCTACAGAACCTTATCACCTTTGTAGATGTGGACGTTCTAAGAATAAACCTTTCTGTGATGGTACTCACAAAGAAACCAAATTCGAAGTAAAAGAAAGAGCTTCAAGAACACCTTTCATTAAGCAGGCTAAACTATATGAAGGTGAAACCTTAAATCTTCTTGATAATGAATTTTTATGTGCTTCTCTAAGATATTGCCATGAGCGTGGAGGTACATGGAGAAATGCAGTTTTTTCTTCATCAGATGAAAATAGAGATAGTGCAATTAACTCTGCTTGCAACTGTGCTTCAGGTAGATTAGTTGTAACAGATAAAGAAGGTAATCCAATAGAAAAGGATTATGAGGCTGAGGTGGATTTAATTCAAGATACTAAGAACGATATTAAGGGACCATTATGGATTAAAGGAGATATTCAGTTAATAGGACAAGACGGATACGAGTACGAGAAGAGAAACAGAATGACATTATGTAGATGTGGTCAAAGTACTAATATGCCATATTGTGATAGACATCATCTAACCTGTGATCATATGAAAGGGTTGGATGAGGAGAAATAAGATATAAGATATAAGATAGCTCTTTATACATGTTATGTATAGAGCTATTTTTTGATTAATTTGTCAATAATAATCAGTTTTCAATTTAAAGTAGGTTTTTATATATGTAAAGATTTTCCACATTAGTGTAAAAAAAGTCCGTTCATATTTTGGTCACGATTTTATATAATTTCATTAACAAAAAAACATAGCTTCATGAAAGCTATATATTTTAAAAACGGAGGTATTTATGAAGAAGAAAATTTTAAGCATTGCTCTTTGCCTTACAATGACAGCTGGTATTCTTGCTGGATGTGGAGCAAAAAAAGATAGTGATTCAGGAGATAAGAAAACTCTTACAATGTGGAGTATCGCTACAGAGGCTGATAATATGCATAGTTCATATTTGAAAGCAATTGAAGAATATGAAAAAGCTCACCCTGATTATAAGATTAAATTCGAAACTTTCGAAAATCAAGCTTATAAAACAAAGATTAAGAGTGCTGTAGCTGCTAACGAATTACCAGACATATTCTTTACATTTGGTGGTGGTTTCTCAGAGCCATTTGCAAAATCTGGAAAAGTTGTTGAACTTGACAAATATTACGAAAAATATAAAGATCTTCTTCCAGAAGCTGCTTTAAAGAATCAAACATATGATGGAAAATTATATGGTTCAACATTTACTACACCAGTTTCTATGATGTTCTATAACAAAGCTATTTTCAAAAAGAACAACATTGAAGTTCCAAAGACTTATGATGAATTATTAAATGCAGTTAAAGTTTTAAAGAAAGCTGGAATTACTCCAATTAGTACTTCTGTTAAAGATACATGGGTACTTGGAATGCTTCATGATGGACTTACACTTAAATCAGCAGGTCCTACAAAACTTCAAAATGCACTTCTTAAAAAAGACGGACAAAGCTACAATGACCCAGATATGCTTCAATCAGCTAAAGATGTTGTTGAATTAAAGAAAGCCGGAGCATTTGAAGACGGAGCAACAGGTCTTTCTAATGATGAAGCTGTTCAACCTTTCCTTGATGGAAAAGCAGCAATGTTCTTTACAGGTTCTTGGTTAGGTGGAGATGTTAACAACAAATCATACAACAAAGATGATTTCGGTGTTGCACCTATTCCTGTAGTTAATGATAAGAACGCAACTCTTGGAGATTTCATGGGTGGTGCTTCTGATACACTTATGGTTGCTAAATCTTCTAAGAACAAAGAAGTAGCATGTGAAGCAGCTTTTGAAATTGCTAAAAATATCTCTAAAAACGCTTACTTAGAAGGTGTTGCAATTCCTGCTTGGAAAATTGATTATGATGATTCAAAAGTAGCTGGTATGACTAAAGAAATCGCAGGTTATACAACTAAAGCTCATTCATTTACATTATGGTTTGATACACTTCTTCAAGCTGAAGATGCTAACAAATATCTTGAGTTACTTGAACAACTTTACACAGGTGGAATTACTCCAGAACAATATGTAAAAGCAATGGCAGATCAATTAGATAGTACAAAATAATTAAAACGAATTAATATCTTCCTTTGGTCTTTTAATCGGAGATCAAAGGAAGTTTTTTTATAAGGGAGATGGAATATGGGTTCAGTAAGAAATAACAAAAAAGCAATAGCAGTTTTCATTTTACCTGCCGCAATTTTATTTATTGTAATAATTATAGTGCCGATATTTATGTCAGCATATTATAGCTTATTAAATTGGGATGGTATGACTACTGGAAAATTTATCGGTTTTCAAAATTATGTAAACCTTTTCACTGATCCTTCTGTTAATTTCATGAAAACTTTATGGGATGCTATAATACTTGCAGTTTTTTCAGTATTTATACAATTACCAATTTCTCTTGGTCTTGCATTAGTTTTAGCAAAAGGAATTAAAGGAGAAAGATTTTTCTTAAGCGTATTTTTTATTCCAGTTTTAATTTCTAGTGTTGTAATTGGTCAGCTATGGTTAAAGATATACAATCCAAATTATGGTTTACTTAATGCATTTCTAAAAGCGGTAGGACTTTCTAAATGGGTTCATACATGGCTGGGAGATGAGAAAACAGCTTTAATGGCTGTAATTGTACCTATATTGTGGCAATTTATAGGGTATCATATGTTGCTATTATATGCAGGTGTTAAATCTGTTCCAAAGGAATTAACAGAAGCTGCTAAAATAGATGGTGCAACAAGTTGGCAGATTTCTTGGAATGTAATAATTCCTCAAATTAAGCCAGTTATAAGAATGTGCATTATATTTGCAGTAGTAGGTTCATTTAAAACCTTCGATATGATATATGTTCTTACAAATGGAGGGCCTGCCCACGCAAGTGAGGTTCCTTCAACACTTATGATTAGTCTTATTTTTGGAAGAAATCAATATGGTTTCGGTAGTGCAGTAGCAATAATTATCATTGCATTATGTTTTATATTTGCAATTGGTATTAGAAGAGTATTTAAAGTGGAGGAGGATTAAATTATGATGGCAAAAAGAAGAATTAAAACCACAGTAAAATATGTAATTTTAATCTTTTGGACTTTAGTAAGTCTTTTTCCTCTTTACTATATGTTTACTTTTTCTCTTAAGGATAATAGAGAAATATTTGGTGCAAATATAATTGGTTTACCAGCTCATTGGTTGTGGTCTAATTATAAAGATGCATTAACAACTGGTAATATGGGGCTATATTTTATGAATAGTATAATTGTAACTGGATTTACAATTATTTTTACAATTTTATTTTCATTAATGGCTACATTTGCTCTTGAGCGAATGGTATGGAAAGGAAGAAAACAAGTTAATGCTATTTTTATGCTAGGCTTAACTGTACCTATTCATGCTGCAATTTTACCGGTATTTATTATTCTTAGAAAATTTCATATGCTAAATTCATATCAATCACTGATTATTCCCTATGTGGCATTTGCCCTTGCAATGGCAATAATGATTAGTGCATCATTTATGATAAATATTCCAAAAGAACTTGAAGAAGCTGCTTGTATTGATGGTGCAGGAATTTATAAAATATTCTGGACAATAATTTGCCCCCTTATGAAGCCGGCATTTTCTTCAGTAGCAATATTTACCTTCCTTCAAGCTTGGAATGAATTAATGTTTGCAATAATTTATATTAGTGATGGAAGATATAGAACTCTTTCTGTAGGTATTCAAAGTCTTTCAGGAGCATATACAACTGAATGGGGACCTATAGGGGCGGGACTTGTTATAGCAACATTTCCAACTTTAATAGCATATTTATTTATGAGTAAGAAAATTCAAGCTTCTTTAATGGCAGGTGCTATTAAAGGTTAAGATTTTTAATTATATATTAGTTGTATTTATTTAGGGAGTATATTACAGATATCAGAGGTATAGTATGAAAGCAAAATTAAAAGTTGCAAAGGAATTTGCATTTGCAGAAGTTGACCCTAGGCTTTATGGTTCTTTTATTGAACATTTAGGTAGAGCTGTTTATGATGGGATTTATGAGCCGGATCATAAACTTGCAAATGAAAAAGGTTATAGAACTGATGTTATTGAGTTAGCCAAAAAACTTAATATTCCAATAATTAGATATCCAGGTGGTAATTTTGTTTCAAATTATAACTGGGAAGATAGTGTTGGACCCAAGGAATTACGTCCTAAACGTATTGATATGTCTTGGAAAAGTCTTGAACCAAATACTTTTGGCTTACAAGAATTTGAAGAGTGGGCTCACTTGATTGGTTCAGAAGTCAATATGGCAGTTAATTTAGGTACAAGAGGAATTGAGGCAGCAAGAAATCTAATTGAATATTGTAATTTTGATGGAGATTCATATTATAGTAATTTAAGAAGAGAACATGGACATAGTAAGCCTTATAATATAAAGACTTGGTGCTTAGGAAATGAAATGGATGGACCTTGGCAAGTTGGTGGTAAAAGTGCCAAAGAATATGGTGCTTTAGCCAGAGAAACAGGCAAGGTAATGAAAACCATTGATCCTGATATTGAATTAGTTCTTTGTGGTAGTTGTGGCTTAGAGATGCCTACATTTGGACAGTGGGAATTAGATGTACTAGATGAAGCATATGAGACAGTAGATTTTCTATCTCTTCATCAATATTATGGAAATGAAGAAGATGATTTAGAAAATTACTTAGCCAAATCTATTGGTATGGATACCTTTATTTCTGGTGTTGTAGCAATTTGTGATGCAATTAAAGCTAAGAAAAAAACTGATAAAACTATTAATCTTTCTTTTGATGAATGGAATGTTTGGTATCACTCAAAAGGTGAGGAAGAAAAAAATAAAAACTGGTCTTTTGCACCTCATTTGCTAGAAGATATCTATAACTTTGAAGATTCTCTACTTATAGGCTGTTTGCTAATTACTTTATTAAAACATGCAGACAGAGTAAAGATTGCTTGTCTAGCTCAGCTTGTTAACGTACTAGGCCCTATTATGACTGAACATAATGGAAAAGCATGGAGACAGACTACTTATTTCCCGTTTATGCAAGTTTCTAATTATGGAAGAGGACAAGTGCTGAAACCTTACCTTGATGTACCAACCTATGATTCTTTAGAATTTAAAGATGTTCCAAATGTTGAGATTGTTTCTGTATTTAATGATGAAAAAGGAGAACTTGTTACATTTGCAGTTAATCGTTCTAAGGAAGTTGCTGATTTAGAAGTTAGCAGTTTAGATATTAACTTAGGAAATGTAATTGAATTCCAAGAAATGGAAGGATTTGATATTAAGGTGACTAATTCTCCAGATAAGGAAAATGTTTTTCCTAAAGAATCTAAAAATATAGAAATAGATAATAATGTTATAAAAGCCAAACTTATGCCTTTATCATGGAATATGATTAGGGTAGAGGCTAAATAAAAATAATCTTTAGAGTTTATTGTTACTTTGTAAAAAATAGTCCCATAGGTGAGATAAATTATTATCTTATGGGATTATTTTTATCTTATTAACATTTATAATTATACAGGTAAAAATATATTTGCTATACTTTTAAAGGTGAAAATTATACTAGGATTTATAACTTGTATATTAATTAAAGCAAGTAAAAAGTAGTGACTTTTCATGCTAGTTTTAAAAGTTGTTATTCTAGTAAAATTTAAATGTGTTAATGATTAAAAATTTGGAGGACCTATGATAAGAGATAATGAAAAGTTTAAAGCTCAGGCGAAAGAATTAGTTTCTAAAATGACTGTTGAAGAGAAAGCAAGTCAATTGACTTATAATTCTCCAGCTATAAAAAGACTAGGAGTTCCAGCATATAATTGGTGGAATGAAGCACTTCATGGTGTGGCAAGAGCAGGTACAGCAACAAGCTTTCCTCAAGCAATTGGACTTGCAGCTGCTTTTTCAGATGAAATGATTTTTAATATAGCTAAAGTTATTTCTGATGAAGGAAGAGCCAAATATAATGAAGCATCTAAGCATGAAGATAGAGATATTTATAAAGGATTAACATTTTGGTCTCCTAATGTAAATATTTTTAGAGACCCACGTTGGGGAAGAGGCCATGAAACTTATGGAGAAGATCCCATTCTTTCATCAAAACTTGGAGTTGCATTTATAAATGGCCTTCAAGGAGATAAAGAAATTATGGAAGCCTCTGCTTGTGCTAAACATTTTGCAGTACATAGTGGTCCGGAAGAGTTAAGACATGAATTTGATGCTGTTGTAAATGAAAAAGATTTAAGGGAAACATACCTTCCTGCATTTAAAGCTTGTGTGGAGGACGCTGAAGTTGAATCTGTAATGGGAGCATATAACAGAACAAATGGAGAACCATGTAATGGTAGTTATATGTTACTTAGAGATATTTTAAGAGGTGAGTGGAAATTTGATGGTCATGTAGTTTCAGATTGCTGGGCTATAAAAGATTTTCATATGCATCATATGGTAACAGGAACTGCAGAAGAATCTGTAGCTTTAGCTATGGATGCTGGATGCGATTTAAACTGTGGAAATATGTACCTTTATGTTTATAAAGCATATAAAGATGGTTTAATATCAGAAGATATGATTACAAGAGCTTGTGAAAGAATATTCACTACAAGATTTAAACTAGGAATGTTTTCAGAAACAGAATTTGATAATATTCCATATGAAGTAGTGGAATCAAAGGAACATATTGATTTAGCAATTGATGCAGCTAGAAAAGGTATTGTTCTTCTTAAAAATGATGGAATTTTACCTTTAGATAAAACTAAGCTTAAAACTATAGGTGTAATTGGACCTAATGCAAATAGTAGATTAGCTTTAAAAGGTAATTATTATGGTACATCTTCTCACTATGTAACAATTCTAGAAGGAATACAAAAAGAAGTAGGAGAGGATGTGAGGGTTCTATATTCTAATGGTTGCGAGTTAACAAAGGATAGAACTGAACCATTAGCAATGGAAAATGATAGACTTATGGAAGCTGTTACTGTTGCGGAACATAGTGATGTAGTTATAATGTGTATTGGTCTTGACGAAACTCTTGAAGGGGAAGAAGGAGACGAAGGAAATCAATATGCTTCAGGTGATAAAAATGATTTAGAATTTCCATTTGTACAAAGACAACTTCTGGATGAGATAACCAAAGTAGGTAAGCCTGTTATAGTATGTTCTGTTGCAGGAAGTTCAATGAACTTATCTTATTCAGAAGAACATAATAATGGAATTTTACAAGTATGGTATCCAGGTGCAAGTGGTGGAATTGCTGTAAGTGATTTATTATTTGGTAAGGTTTCTCCATCAGGGAAATTACCGGTAACCTTCTATAAAGGTGTAGAAGATTTGCCAGATTTTGTTGATTATAATATGAAAAATAGAACTTATCGTTACTACGAAGGAACACCTCTTTATCCATTTGGATATGGATTAAATTATGGAGATATTAATGTTAAATCTGCAGAAATAAAGGATGGCTCTAACAAAGATATTAATTTAAGTATTCAAGTTGAAAATTCAGGGGATTTTGATACTGAAGATGTAGTACAAGTTTATTTGAAAAATACAAAATCACAATTTGAAGTATTAAACACAAGACTTGTTAAATTTAAAAGAATAAATTTAAAATCAAAAGAAAAAGTTAGCTTGAATATAAATATACCTTATGATAAATTAATGGTATATAATGATGAAGGAAAACAAGTTATAGATGGAAATTCATATGAGATTTATGTTGGAACATCAGCACCAGATAATAGAAGTGTAGAATTAACTGGTAAAACTCCAATTAAAATTAACTATGAGTTAGCATAAAAGGCTATTTTTAAAGTGTTTGTATAGATTTAAAATTTCTATAAGAAATATTTTAAATAAAAGAAGAGTTATTATCCAAAATCATTTATAAATTTTATAGGTTTAGGAATAATATGATTAAGAATTGGGTGCATAAGATTACAAGGTGGTATTCCACTCGCAAATTAAGAGATAAAGTTAATGCTTTATTTGCGGTAATTTTGTGTACCTATTTTTTGATTTCATTTTTACTATATCAGTTCTTGCTAAAGGATTATATTAATACTTATGTTCATAGTGCAAATATAGATATAATGACTTCAATAGAATCCAGTGTATCCAGTGAATTTAGGGATGCAAGTAATGTTAGTAAGTGGATAATGGAAAGTAATGAAGTCCTAACCTATTTAAAAAGTGATGAAAAAGGCACATCGGGAGTAGCCTATGATGCTTTAAATTCTATTTATAGATTTACTACATCAGAAGACTATTTATCTTCAGTATATATATTTAAAAATGATAAAACTTATATAAATATTAGTAATGGTGTAACATACCTTGATTTAAGTAAGATGGATGATAGTTGGTATAGAGATATTATAGCAGAACAAGGTGGATATATTATTAAGGTTAATGGCGGAGGAGTTTTTCATCAAGTTTCCGGGAAATCGGTTATTTCATTTATTAGAACTATATATGATTTTAATACTCAAAGACCAGTTGGTACTTTGGTAATGAATTATTTTGATTCAATACTTTCTGATTCCTATGCAAGTTTTGATAATTCTAAAAAGAAATTCGCTTATTTTGATATTTCTGATTATATTTCTATGCCAAATCGCATACCTAATGAGACGGAGAATACCTATTTTAATCAGAATATATCAACAAAAGAAAAAAAGGATTCATTTGTAATTGGAGATAAAAGCTTATCAGATAATTTGCAAATAAATGTTGACTTTACTCCTAAGATAATCAAAGATGTAGGAGTAAGAAAAAGTTTATATACTGAAAGAATTCCAAATAGTTATTTAGTTTTAATTGAAGAGGATAATACTTCCACAATAAGATATTTATCACCTGGAGTAATTATTTCAATCGTGGTATTTATTTTGATTACTATAATAAGTTTTGGTCTATTTGGAATTTTCTTAAAATATTCTATTACATCACCTGTTGAAAAGCTTGTTGCCTCAATGGACAATGTTAAAAATGGTTGGCTTAGAAGGGTTAGTCTTAAATTACCTGATGATGAAATTGGTCAGTTAAAAGATAGTTATAATCAGATGTTAGTTGAGATTAATAAGCTTATAGAAGAATTAATTGAAAAGGAAACAGCTTATCAAAAAGCCGAATTAGATGCCTTACAAGAACAAATAAAGCCTCATTTCTTATATAATACATTGGATACAATTGGGTATTTATCTCTTGAGAAACCAAGAGAAGAAGTATATGATGCAATTGAAACTCTAGGAAGTTTTTATAGGAAGTTTTTAAGTAAGGGACAATCTGAGATATCATTTTTAGATGAGATTTCAATTACGAAAAATTATCTTAAACTTCAAAAACTTCGATATGGAGATATTCTTAGAGATAGTTACGATATTGATGAAAAAGCGTATAAAGTTAAAATTCCTCGTCTTATTTTTCAGCCTTTAGTTGAAAATGCTATTTATCATGGAATACGACCTAAGGGAGAAATTTCAGACATTAAGATTTCTGCTAAATATATGGAAAAACAGCTAGTTTTTACTATTTATGATAATGGAGTTGGTACAGATAAAGAAGTAATAGAAAAGATACTAAATGATGAAGACAGTAAGAGCTTTGGATTGAAAAAGACATTGGATAGATTGAAAAAGTATTATGATAATAAGATAGATATTGAAATTGATTCAAAAGTAGGTTTTTATTTTATGATTAAAATTTCTGTACCAGAGGAAATTGTTCAATATATTTGATTATAAATTTATGGAATATTTGGGGGACATCCTATGTATAAAGTTATGTTAGTTGATGATGAAAAAGCCATTCGAAGTATTTTGATAAAAACTATAAATTGGGAAGAAAAAGGTTTGCAAGTTGTTGCTGAAGCCTCTAGTGGGATTGAAGCTATTAACACTATTGATGATGTTGTCCCTGATATTATATTTGTAGATATTAGAATGCCCTTTATGGATGGAATTGAATTTGCAAAGCTAGCAATTAAAAGATATCCAGATTTAAAAATCATAATGTTAACTGCTTTTGATGATTTTTCATATGCTAAACAATGCATAGGTATTGGGGTGAGTGACTATATTCTTAAACCTATAGTTAGGGATGATATAAATGAAAGCCTTGATAAGATTATTAATGAATTAAAGGTTAGTAAACCGTTAAATGTTTTTGAAAGTGAAAATGAAAAAGAATGTAGCGTTAAAATTGAAGAGGTAAAAGAGTATATAAAAAATAACTATTCAAATCAAACCATTAATCTAACTTCTATAGCGGAAAATATGGGTTATAATCCTTCATATTTAAGTAGAAAATTTAAGGATGAGATGGGAATAGGCATTGCATCATATTTAACTAATTTAAGAATAAATAAGGCAAAAGAACTGGCTAAAGAAGGTATGATAATGTATATGACAGCGGATAAAGTTGGGGTACCAGATCCAAATTATTTCGGAAAAATCTTTAAGAAGAATGTTGGAGTTAGTTATTCTGATTATTTAAAAAAACAAGATGAGAAAGATGTATAATAACTGATGAAAACATGTGATTTATGGAAAAAGTTTTTTTAAACTATTATATAAATTATAAGCATCTGATACTTTTAATAAGAAGTTTAGAAAATAACACCTTATTAATTATACTATATTTACATTGATTTTGTTGAAATGCAAAGATTGTAGAAAAATATACTTGTGTTTAACGTTCACGAAAATAACATAACAAATTCTTTTGTATTTTGTCTTCGATAGGTATATACTCTTCTTAAGGATAAATAATAAATTCTCAAGGAGGTTTTAAGATGAAAGGATTTGGAATGATTAAAGCTGGGGAAGCAGCTTGGTTAGAAAAAGAACGTCCAGTTTGTGGACCATTAGACGCTATTGTTAAACCAACGATAGTTGCACCTTGTAGTTCGGATACACATGCATATCATACTGCAGCCTATACAGATCGTATTTTAGGTCATGAAGCAGTTGGTATTGTTGAAGAGGTAGGAGAATTAGTAACGAAATTTAAACCAGGGGATGAAGTTGTTGTACCATGTTGTACACCTAATTGGCTAGCATCTAACATGCAAGAGATGCTTTATACAGCTCACGATGAAGGTTTAATGGCTAGTTTTAAATATCTTGGAGCAAAGGATGGGGTGTTTGGAGAAGTATTCCATGTAAATCAAGCAGATGCTAACCTAGTTCATATGATGGATGGTGTTAAACCGGAAGCAGCTCTTATGACAGTAGATATGATGAGTACAGGTTTTCATGCTGTTGAAAATGCTGAGATTAAGTTTGGAGATACAGTTTGCGTTATAGGTATTGGACCTGTAGGTCTTATGGCTGTTGCAGGTTGTGCAATTCGTGGTGCAAGTAGAATTATTGCTGTAGGTACAAGACCTAAATGTGTTGAAGCAGCTAAAGAATACGGAGCTACAGATATTGTAAGTTATAAAACAGGAGATATAGTTGAACAAGTAAAAGAACTTACAGGTGGTGGTGTAGATAAAACTATTATTGCAGGGGGCAATGCTGATACTATGCTTCAAGCGATTATGATGACTAAACCTATGGGTATAGTTTCTAATGTTAATTTCTTTGATTTTTCAGCTGAATTTAAAATTCCAGCTTTGGCTTGGGGACTTGGTATGGCTAACATTGATATTCGTGGAGGCTTCTGTCCAGGTGGAGCTAGAAGAATAGAGAGAATGATGGAATTAATTAAATATGGAAGAATAGATACAACTAAGATTATTTCTCATACATTCCATGGTTTTGATAAAATTGAAGATGCATTTTGGTTAATGGATTCTAAAGTACCTGAGTTAATTAAGCCAATTGTATATATTGATTAATATATGAAAAGCAAGCTTCTTAAAACTGTTATATCATTTATGTGTAGTATTATTGATATAGTAAGATATATATTTCTATTAAACAGAAGAGAAGAATAAAATTTTAGGCTGGTGCATATTATGTATCAGCCTAAATTTTGGCAACAAAAAAGACTTTGTGATTTTCATCATAAAGTCTTTATCTTTGTAATTAGTCCATGTTAATGATTTCTTTTTTATTGTATGAACCACATGCTTTACAAACTTGATGAGGCATCATAAGCTCTCCACATTTTGGACATTTAACAAGATTCATACTGTTCATCTTCCAATTAGCTCTTCTTTTATCTCTTCTTGCTTTTGAAGATTTATTCTTTGGACAAATAGACATATTAGCACCTCCTTAGGTAAAATTGTCTTTTGAACGGCTTGCAAGACTTAAATCTTCAAACCCTATTCATACCTAAACTATTATACCAATATTTTTTGATATGTCAACAAAAAAATGGAATATTATTTAAAAGATACATTCTTTAAGCCATAGCTTTCTGCCATAACTTGTAATTTAGTTATATTGTCAGCACTAGGTGTCTTAAAACTTTTCGATGGTTCCCTAAGACCTAATTCTTGATATTTACTTAATCCATATTCATGATAAGGTAGAAATTCTATTTTTACATGTGGAGTATTTTCTTTCAAAAAGAGAAAAGTTTTTTCCATAGTATTTAAATCTTCATTTACACCAACAATAGTGGGGATTCGAATTATGAAATCAATATTTTTTTCATTTGTTAAGTTATAAGTATTAATTATATTTTCAAGTATAAGTGTATTATCTTTTCCTGTATAATAACGGTGCTTATCACTGTCAATATGTTTCAAATCCATAAAGATTGTATCCATTTTGGATAAAGAAATTTTCACTTTATTAAAATCAAAATATCCACAGGTTTCAAGAGCAAGAGAGTAACCATCATCATAAAGTGTTTGGACTAATTCATTAAAAAAATCAGTTTGAAATGTTGCTTCACCTCCGGAAAATGTAATTCCGCCACCGCTAAATCTATAAAAAATATTTTGACTGTGAAGTTTATTTTCTATATCTTGAACACTAATTTCAGAAGCAGAATGTAAATCCCAGTTTTCTGGATTTGAGCACCAAGAACATTTTAAAGGGCAACCAGCTAAAAATATTATTGTTCGAATTCCATCACCATCATTTACAGAAAAATTTTGTATATTAAATATACGACCTTTCATAGTCTACCTTTCTATATGAAAAATGCATATATAGGCAATTATATATATGCATTTAAAAAGTAAATTAAAGTAAAATGTTATTAAACGTAAAATTAGATATTACCTATTCAATATTTTTATAAGTTATTTGAAAGGTAACTGTATGATTTATATTTTTTAAAATGCCTCATGTTCAGTTCTTGCGATAATAGCATCTTGCATGGATTTACTTAGATTTACGAATTGAGTAGAATAACCTGCTACTCGAACTAATAAATCCTTGTAATTCTCTGGATGAATTTGAGCATCTTTTAATATTTTAGATGAAATACAATTAAATTGAACATGAAAAGCTCCTAGTGCAAATAAAGTTTGTATCATAGCACCTAGATTTGCCTGTCCTCTTTTTGTAGCAATTAAATCCGGTTGCAAACGAAGATTAAGTAGAGTACCACCGGAATGTATCTCCTGATTAACTTTAGCAGCTGATTTCATTGCGGCAAGAGGAGTTGAGGTATCTGTTCCCACAAATGGAGATACACCTTCTGTACTTGGCTCACCGTTTTTACGTCCATCAGGAGTAGCACCAAGAACCCTACCCATAGGAATATAATTTGATATTCCCATAAATGCTGTATTAAAATGAGAACCAAAAATATCTTTATATTGATGAATTTCATCATAGTAATGATTAGCAAGTTCAATAGCAAAATCATCAACATAGTCTATGTCGTTTCCATATTTAGGTACTTCCTTTGCTTTTTCTCTAAGATATGGGGATCCTTCCCAATTAGCCTGTAATGCTTTAATTAATTCTTCAATAGTGCAAATTTTATCTTCGTATACAAGCTTTTTAATTACAGCAAGAGAATTAGCCACAACAGCAAGACCTATTCCGGTAATTACAGGACCAACGTTGTATTTAGCCCCACCTCTTGATAAATCTTTTCCTGTATCCATACAATTTTCCATACATGAAGATAAGAAAGGTCTAGGAACCATTTCGTAATGAAGTCGCTGGGCTTCTAGCGTTAATATAATACTATGTCGGCATAAGTTATCAAATTCAGTATAAAATGCCTGCTTTACATCTTCAAAAGTTTTAAATTCAGATGGTTTAATATTAGTTATGCCCATTGTCTCTGAAGTCATAAGAGATTTTCCTTCATTTAGAGCATATTCAAGAGCAGAGCCGAAATTTAAATTAACGGCTGCAGTCCATTCCCCAGTCTTTCTAAAGTGAGGAACTACACAACCACAATTACTCCAATCTCTGGCATCTCCTTGTTCATATCCTACATTTAAAAGCATCTGATATCCACAGGTGTCGCTATGTATTGCAGGAAAACCTGTACCTGTAGAAACTAAATCAGTTATACTATCCATAAATTCTTTTGGTGGATTAGAAGTAACTCTTACAGATAATCCAGGTTGATGAGTTTTAACCTCTTTAGTTGCCTTTAATGCCATAAGTGTAATAGGATTAGTGGCATCTTTTCCATCTCTTTTTTTACCACCTACTGTAAGGTTTTGAAATTGATTATAGCCGGCAAAATAATCAGCTGTATTAGATGAAATAGTCCATACCCATTCAGAATACTTTAACCAAAGAGCTTCAATCAATTCTTGTGCGAAATCTTCTGTAATTCTACCTTCATTTAAATCTTTTTCATAATAGGGATTCATATACTGATCAAATCTACCTGGATTAAGTGCTAAAGGATTTTCGCTAATAATTCCCCCAATTTGAACAAACCAAACAAATTGTATTGCTTCATAAAAAGTTTCAGGTGGATTTTCTGGTATCTTTTTGCAAATAGAAGCAATAGTTTCTAATTCCTTTTTTCGTGTCTCATTATTTTCATTTTTAGACAGTTTTAAAGCTTCATCAGAGTATCTATTTGCAAAATTAATAATTCCTTTTGAAGTAAGGATAATAGATTCGTAAAAATCCTTTTTATCTTCATCTTCTGGATTAGTCATATCAAGATTTTTAATATGATTTTTAGCCTCTTTAATTATGCCACCAAATCCTTTTGGAAATAGAACATCAGTATAATCTGGTGTGATTTCTCCAACAGCTTGACGCCATTTGGAATCGTTATCAATAATTCCTGTATCAACTCCGATTTTTTTAGAATCTTCAGGAATTCTAAGAAGGAAAGCTTCTTCTAGAGATTTATTCTTCCAAAAAGGAAAAATGTCTTCCCTCAAGAAATCTCTTTGATCCTTTGTTATTATATAAGGATCTTGTGGTCTATCAGAAAAAGTGTCCATCTCTTTATCTACCCAAGTCCAAGAGAATTCTGGAGTTAGAATACCACATTTTCTATATTCACCAACAGAACCAACTATAAGTTCATCAGGAAAGATATGAACACTAAGATTACTCATACAATCATAAAAAGC
>JAISGP010000036.1 GCA_031263035.1 Lachnospiraceae bacterium
CACCTAAAAGGATTGGGCTTACAGTAAGTGATGGTGGACTTATGACACCTGTTAAGTCGGTGACAGCTATTATAGGGGTAAAGCAGAATTAATAGATGTAGTGTAATATTATTAAAGTATATTTATCCGAAGATTAATATTATAGAGAAATATTTATTTTTTAAAGTAGTTGTATTAGATTATAAAATGTTCTAAAAATAATAAAATATCCATATGGAAATTGGAGTTTAGTATGAATTTAATTGATAAAGTGGGAAAAGAGATAATTGTATTAGATGGTGGAATGGGTTCAATTCTTCAAGATTTGGGCTTGGCTTCAGGAGAAATTCCAGAGACTTGGAATATTCTAAAACCAGAGAAATTAATCAATATACATAAGAGCTATATTGAGGCAGGAAGTAGAATAATCCTTTCAAATACTTTTGGTGCAAATTCTTTAAAATTTGCAAATACAGATTTTGAACTAGAAGATATAGTAAAATCGGCAATTGAAAATGCAAAAGAAGCTATAATGCAAGCTAAAGCAGAACAAAACATAGAAGAAGACGTTTATGTAGCTTTGGATTTAGGACCTACAGGGAAGCTTTTAAAACCTATGGGGGACTTGGATTTTGAAGACTGCGTAGATTTATATAAAGAGGTCATCAGATATGGAATAGAAGAAGGAATTGATCTAATTTATATTGAAACCATGAGTGATACTTATGAGCTGAAAGCTTGTGTAGTTGCGGCTAAAGAAATGAGAGAAGAATTTGCATTAGATGGAAAACTTCCCATATTTGCAACAGTTACATTTGACGAAAAAGGTAAGCTTTTAACCGGTGGAGATGTGGCTTCTGTAGTTGCTCTTCTTGAAGGTTTAAGGGTAGATGCTATAGGAATGAATTGTGGACTTGGACCTGTGCAAATGATGCCAATAATAAAAGAATTCCTAAGTTTGTCAAGTACTCCTGTAATTGTTAAACCAAATGCTGGATTACCAAAGCAACAAGGAGAAAAAGTATACTATGACATAACTTCTGATGAATTTGCTAAAGAAGTGGCACTGATGATTGAAATGGGAGTTAGTGTAGTTGGTGGATGTTGCGGAACTACTCCAGAGTATATTGAAAAGCTTGTGACTATTATTGGTGATGAAAAAAGTATATTTTGTTCCCATAAAAATGAATATCTGCAGATTGATAAGTATGCTTTTATAGAAGAAAAGAGATCAGAAGACTATGGAAATAATGCTATAGATGTAAATGATATAGATAATAATAAGTTATATAAAAAGATAGACGAAGATAAAATAATATTAGGTAGCGATAAGAATATTACATTAGTATCTTCATACGGAAAAGCTGTAAAGATTGGTGACCATCCTATATTTGTGGGAGAGCGTATTAATCCAACGGGAAAGAAGAAATTTAAAGAAGCTTTATTAAATAAAAATATGGAGTATATTTTGCAAGAGGCTTTACGTCAAGAAGAAGCAGGAGCGGATGTACTTGATGTTAATGTTGGCATGCCTGGAATTGATGAAGGACAAACCATGAAAGAGGTAGTAACTGAAATTCAAAGTGTTACTAATTTGCCTCTGCAAATAGATACAATGGACGAAAAAGCTCTTTCTCTTGGATTAAGGTATTATAATGGAAAGCCCATGGTTAATTCTGTTAATGGTAAAAAAGAAGAGATGGATAAGGTATTTCCATTAGTTAAAAAATATGGCGGTGTTTTAGTTGTCCTTCCAATAGATGAAGATGGAATACCTGAAACGGCAGAAGGTAGAGTTGAGGTTGCCAGAAATATTATCAAGGAAGCTAGCAAATATGGAATTAAAAAGAAAGATATAATTGTCGATGCCCTTGTTATGACTATAAGCACAGATCCTCAAAATGCTAAAACTACTCTAGATACAGTTAGCCTTTTAAAAAGTGAACTAGGCGTTCATGTAATCTTAGGAGTTTCCAACGTTAGTTTTGGGCTTCCAAATAGGGGATTAATCAATTCAAAATTCCTAGAAATGGCAATGGCACGAGGATTAGATGCTGGAATAATCAATCCAATGTCTAAAGAAATGAAAGAAGCTATTTTATCGCATCAGATTATGATGGGATATGGCGGTGATTTAGTGGAAGATATCCTAGCTTTGGGAGATTTGCAAGGAGATACTAAGGAAAATGAACAGTTGTTACAACAACTGGCATCCCTTAACAGTCAATATATTTCTAATATGAATACACTATTATCAGGACATAATATTGCAAATGTTGATAGCGTTTCCTTAGCAAATAAAGGTGATATTCAAAAATCTACAAGTTCGGATAGAGGGGCCAGTACTGAAGATGTAAGCGACATAAAAGCTTCAGATACTAAAAAAAGAACACCTCTAGAAGATAAAATAATCAAAGGTTTAAAAGATGGAGCTGTGGCAGATGCAAAAGAAGCTTTAAAGAATATTGAGCCTATGGATATTATTGAAGAACAGATAATGCCAGCCTTAGACTATGTAGGTGAAAATTACGAAGCAGGCAAAATTTATCTTCCAGGACTATTGATGAGTGCAGAAGCGGCTAAGGGAGCATTTGCAATAATATCTGATGAAATGGAAAAGAATAGTGTAGTTTCTGAAAAGAAAGACAAGGTAGTTATCGCAACTGTTGAAGGGGATATCCACGATATAGGAAAAAATATTGTGAAAGTTCTCCTTGCAAATTATGGCTTTGAAGTAATCGATTTGGGAAAAGACGTAAAGCCAGAACTAATTATTGAAACCGTAGCTAAAACAGGAGCAAAGCTAGTAGGACTTAGTGCCCTCATGACCACCACCCTTCCAGCTATGAAAAAAACAGTGGAACTTGTAAAAGAAAACTTTACCGATGTAAAAACCATGATAGGTGGAGCAGTTGTAACCGATGATTATCGAAAAGAAATCGGAGCTGATTTTTATGGCAAAGATGCAATGGAAAGCGTAAGAATAGCTCAAGGGGTAATGAAAGGTAAGAAGTAAGAAAAACCTTGAAAAAAAGGATTTTACATTTATTCGTCGTAAAAAGTGTGTAGTTTTACATTTTTACGTCGTAAAAAGTGTATAGTTTTACATTTAATCGTCGTAAAAAGTGTAAAGATTTACATTTTTAGGTTGTGAAAAGTGTAAGCATTGTAAAAAGTATCAAATTCCTCTTGTAAATATGTAAAGAATATAATACAATACAAATAAGGAAATCGGATGATAAGTAATCCGATTCACCCTTTATAATTTGATATTAAATAAAGATAAACATCCAACTTGTTGAGGGCGGGATGTTTATTTTTTTATGAGAAGATGAATATATGTTAAACCAGCAAATATAACTAGTATTAAAGTTAATACATTCTGTATACTCATTGGCATCACCCCTTTCGTATGAAAAAGGGTAAGCCGAAAAACTTTCATCCGTTCCTTATTGTATTGTGAAAAGATTATAACATAACGCAAACATACGTTCAAGACGAACATAGATGAATTTATGTATTAAATTGTTTTTGTAGACGAGAAGTTAATATTGAAATTTAATATTTGGAAGAGTAGAGATTAATATGGTTTCTACTTTTTTTAGTTGAATAATAATCTATCAAGGCATATAATTAAAAGCATAAAAATGCTTGCAAATTGACATTTTTTAAAGGGATTGTAAAAAAACGGGGGAGAATTAATACTATGAAGAAGAGGTTTATTTGTTGCTTAGGAATTGCGGTTTTATTATTTACAATGGTAGGATGCAGTTCAACTAAAAAGAAAACTACAACAAAAACAACATCAAAAGAAGAAAGTGTAAAAGTGGATTTTAGCGATACAGATGCTGATTTTAAAGATGCAAATGTAATCAGTATAGGTGATACATCATATTACTATTCCAATCCCGATAGCGGAACGCTTAAAAAAAATACATTTCATATATTTAAAGTAAATAATGAAGAAGGAAGTAAAGTAAAAGAAATTATAACAAAATCTGGCGGATATGGTTGTCCATTTTCTTTAAATGGAGATATATTTTATCTTTTTACAAATACTCAAGACAAAACAAAGCCTCTTATTTCATTATATAAAGTGGAAAAAGATAAATCTAAAACTGTGGTTATAAATGATATTAAGATGAAAAATATCGATTTGAATAAATACCTAACTAATCAATGGGCTAAAGAGAACATTAATGGAAAAATAAATTATGATGATAGTTTCACCTATCCGGTAGGATATTTTCAAGGTAAATTTTACTTTACTTTTGATGGTCATTTCAATTTTTTGAATAATAATTATGACGAGGAAAGTTATGTTTCAAATTATGAAAACCTCTTTTATTTGAATTTGCACACAGGTGAATTAAAACAAGTAGATAAAAAATTACCTATAAACGAAGCTAGAAAATACATGTATATATATAACGGTTATATATATTATGAACACTATAATGGCTTAGATAAAAAGGATGATGATTTTTATAAACCTCTTGGAACTTATAAATTGAAATTATCTAATGAACTAAATGAAAATGATAAATCAAAAGTATCTATTTTGGGTACTGGAGGATATGCAAATGGAAGTGATACACCTTTTTATAAAGGAATAGTTCAAGAGAATACAATATTTCAATATGATTTAAAAACTGATAAGGTTAAAAATATAATTCATCTTGGTGACGAAACGCCATATAAAGTTTTCCAAAGTAGAGATGATTATGCTTATTTAACGTTAAAGGAATATAGTGGAACAGATAATAAGCAATTTAAAATATATTATGGCAATCTTAAAACAGGTAAGAGAGTTTTAGTTGATAAAACGTCTGAAGATAATCAAGACTGGGAAATGTACCTATATGGAGTCAGCGATGGCTGGTTATGGTATGATAAATCTATATATGATGATGGTAAATATAAGGATGTAAGTTCTTATAGGGTAAAGTGCAGTGATTTGAATGTGAAAGAGAAAGTACCTTATAAGTAGATTTGAGCAGGATAAAAAATAACTGGTATTTGCGAAGGGTAGAGATTATTGCAATCTCTACTTTTTTCAATTTTGCATTTACATTTAATATATTTGAATATATAATAGTGATAAATAAGTGCAAATTTGCACAAATTATTCAGTGACGAGGTCATGCTATGGAAATAAAACGTGATTTGTATTTAAGAAAACTTATATCTAAAATGGGTAATCCTATGATTAAAGTAATCACGGGAATAAGACGAAGCGGGAAATCTTATTTGCTATTTAATATTTTTAGAGACTATTTATTGCAACAAGGTGTGAAAAGTGATCATATCATAAGCATAGAGCTTGATATTAGGGAAAATAGTAAGTATAGAGATCCAGATGTTATTCTTGATTATATAAAATTATTATTGAAAGATGAAGATATGTATTATATTTTTTTAGATGAAGTTCAGATGATGAATGAATTTGAAGATGTATTAAATTCATTATTACATATTAAAAATGTAGATACATATGTTACAGGTAGTAATTCAAAATTCTTATCTAAGGATGTTCTAACTCAGTTTAGAGGACGTGGTGATGAAATACACGTGTATCCCTTGAATTTTTATGAATTTATGAGTCAGTATAATGGAGATTCATATAAAGGATTTGAAGAATACATAACATATGGTGGATTACCATATGTAGTAGGTTTGGAAAATGAACAGGATAAAGTAGAATATTTAAATAATTTATTTAAAGAAACCTATATAAGAGATATAAGGGAGCGATATAAAATTGAAAAAGTTGAAGAACTAAATGAATTAATTGAAATTCTTGCTTCGGCAACAGGTTCTTTAACTAATCCTAGTAAAATATTAGCTACATTTAAGACTGTTCTTCATTCTGATATAAGTATTAATACTATTAGAAAATATATTGATTATTTAGAAGATGCATTTATAATTAATGAAGCAAAAAGATACGATATAAAAGGACGAAAATATATAGGTTCTCCATGCAAATATTATTTTGAAGATGTTGGTCTTAGAAATGCTGCTATTGGTTTTAGACAAATAGAAGAAAATCATCTTATGGAAAATATTCTGTACAATGAGTTAAAAATTCGAGGTTATAGTGTTGATATAGGCGTAGTGAAAAAACGTATAATGGAAAATAAAGTGCAAGAATTAAGAAATTATGAGATAGATTTTGTGTGTAACCAAGGTAGTAAGCGATATTATATTCAATCAGCTTTAAATCTTGATACTGTAGAAAAACAAAACCAAGAAAAGACATCTCTTGTAAATGTAGATGATTCATTTAAAAAAATAATTGTTGTAAAAGATTATATAACAGTTAGAAGAGATAATGATGGAATTAATACAATGGGTATATACGATTTCTTGTTAAATGAAAACAGCTTGGATAGTTAAATATAATGATAAATTTAGATGGAGGATTAAGTTTTTATGAAAGAAAAAGGAATATTAAAAAAAGTAGTTAGTTTAGCATTAAGTTTTGCAATGGTGTTTTCTTTGTTATATGGAGTTTCTTTAACTGAATTTAATAAAGCTAAAACAGTAAAAGCAGAAACATCATCTGATGGCGTGTGGGAGTATGAAGAAGATGCTGATGGTTCTATTAACATTACGGATTATAAAGGCACAGAGAAAGAACTTTCTGTTCCGAAAAAAGTAGATGATAAAATTGTAACAAATTTTAATGTTGAGAATAAGGTCTTAAATAGTATTGATTTCAGCCAATGTGGAGATAATCTGTTAAATATAACTTGTAGTGGTAATAAACTGACATCGTTAAATGTAACTAATAATACTAAATTAACATATTTAGATTGTTCTAATAACCAACTTATATCATTAGATGTAAGCAAAAATACTGAGTTAGTAAACTTACAATGTGAAATTAACCAGTTAACTTCATTATATATTGCTAAAAATACTCAGTTAACATGGTTGATTTGCGGATCAGAAGATATTGGCAATCAACTTACATCGCTGGATGTAAGTCAAAATACTGAATTGACATTCTTAGATTGTTCTAGTAATCAACTTAAAACATTAGATGTAAGCAAAAATACTAAGTTAACATACTTAGGATGTTCTAATAATCAACTTAAAACACTAGATGTGAGTAAAAATATTATATTAGACAGTATAGATTGCTATTCTAATCAATTAATATCACTAGATGTAAGTAATAATATTAAGTTAGTTTATCTTCATTGTAATAATAACCAACTTACGTCATTAGATATAAGCAAAAATATTGAATTATCGTATTTAGATTGTGGCCGTAATCAGCTTAAATCGTTAGATACAAGTGATAATGTTAAGTTAGGTTATCTTCATTGTGATAATAACCAACTTAAAACATTAGATGTAAATCATAATACTCAGTTAAATGGGTTGGATTGTTCGAAGAATACTCTTGCATTATTAGATGTGAGTGTTAATACTAAGCTAACAAGTTTAGAATGCTCTAATAATGAGCTTACATTATTAGATGTAAGCAATAATACATTGTTAACCAATTTAGGATGTGGTGGTAATAAGCTTACTTCCTTAAATATAGATAAAAACCCGCAACTAAAGGTTTTACAATGTGGTGATAATAAAATAATATCGTTAGATGTAAGTCAAAATACTCAGTTAACATATATTATATGCTCTAATAATAAACTTACAAAATTAGACGTAAGTAAAAATCCTCAACTAACGGTGTTATATTGTTATAACAACTATATTATTAATACAAAAGATTTAATTAATAGATTTGGTGAAAGCACAGTTCTGCCTCAAAATATATCAACACCTACGGCTCCTACAACACCAGTTTTAAAAAACGCGTCTAAATATAATTTTAACTATGATACTTCAGATGTATATAATGGTAAACGTCAATCTGCAAATGTTTATTCAAAAGTTTCAGGAATTGGAAAGATAGTAACATATTATAGAGCGAAGGGAAGTAATACATATACAACAGCTATGCCATATAAAGCCGGAAATTATTATGTATATGTAAAAACGACAGCAGGTAAGAGTTATAAAGCCTTAACGTCATATATGTATTTAGGCGTATATAGAATTTATCCACATCCTGTAAGTAGATTATATGTAAAACCAGGTAATAATAAAATTACAGTATCTTGGAAAAATGCAAGCACTAATAAAAACAATGTTACAAAATACAGAGTGTATTATAAAGAAAAAGGTCATGGATGGAAATATAAAACATATTCTAATAGAGCAACACATAAAGTAACATTAAAACTTAAAAATAAGAAAAAATATTCGGTAACAGTTAGAGTATATTGCAATGGATTATTATCTTCCTATCCAAAGGCAAAAACTACTAAGACTAAATAACTAGATATTATAAATTCAAGATTAAAGGGTAGAGATTATTGTAATTTCTACTCTTTTTTTATTTCTATATGTATATTTTTATTTATCACACTGATTAATTAGTGCAAATTTGCACAAAATTTTCAGTCACGGAATAGACCATGGAAATAAAAACAATTTGGGATTTTGTAATAATTCCGCTAAAAACAATTGGGGATTTTGTAAGAATTATAATCAAAACATTTTAGGGTAATGTAAGAATTATAATCAAAACATTTTAGGCTAATGTAATAATTGTAATAAAAACATTTTGGGGTAATGTAATAATTTTAATAAAAATATTTTTGATTTTGCAATAATTCTGATAAAAACATTTGGGGATATTGAAAGAATTGGGATAAAAATATTCGGGGGTTGAGTCTTGCTATAAATTAAGTATTGAAATATTATACGTGAGAGGGCTAGAGATTATTGTAATTTCTACTCTTTTTTTGCTTGAATAATAATCTATCAAGGGATATAATGAAAAATGTGAAAAACGCAAGGAACAATGCATTTTGAAACAAAAGCCTTGTAATACAAAATATATAAAAGTATTTTTATGTATCACAAGGGAATATGGGGAGTAGTAATGTTAGAAAATGAATAAGTTTATTAAGTGTAAAAGAGTTTTGGGATTACTTATCGTTGCTGCGGTGTTTTATGGCATTTTTATTTTTAATAGTGTACAGATAAAAGCGGCAGATAGCAGTGATGTTACAATGAAGATAGTGAATAATGGAAGTTTGGACGCCAAGGCATCAGATAGTAGTGATATTAAAACAGACACTATAGAAAACAGTGATAATGAAGAGGAAACCACTGAAAATAGCACTAATGAAGCAGAAACTACAGAGACTAAGAATTTAAAGTATCAGGATGGTCACTATTATTTTTCAACAATTGTTAATGGTGTAGAAAATGATAGATTACTAAAGGGCTTAGAATATGTAGATGGAAGATACTATATTTTTAATTCTTCAGGAACGGGATATTATAAGAATACATTTGTGAAGGCATGTAATACAGGAAAGTATTATATGGTTGATGGTAGCGGTTTAATATATAAAAATAAATTCAATTATTTCTCTAAGTGTAAGGATTATAGATATTTTGGTGCAAATGGAGCTATGGTTTCAGGCATAACCAAAATCAATAATCATATTTATTATTTTAATAAAAGCGGTTTAATGTATAGAAAAGGTAATTTGAAGATAGGAAGTAATTATTATTACTTTAAAACGGGTGCATTAAAAAAAGGTGGTGGCACAGCATACGCCGGATGGAAGACATTTGTTATAAAGCATAAAAAGTATTATAGATATTATTCGGGAAATGGAAAAGCTTTAAGATATCTTTATAAGAATTCAAAAGGCGTATATTACTATTTTAATAAATATGGATATGTTATAAGAAATAAAACATTAAAACTAAAGACTGGACTTTACCGTTTCGGTAAAAATGGTAAAGGGATAAGAAGAGAATTAGTTTCAGGATATATTCATGGTAAGAAAATTTATTACATTAATTTTCTTAAAGTAGACTTTCGTGCAATAGGAAAACAAAAGCCACAAGCTTGCGGTATCTATGCTATGGGATATGCCTATATGGTAGAAAAAGAAAAAATATATACTGGCAAATCTCTCTATCGAAAGTTTAGTGCCGGTGGCGCTGCTTGTAACTTTGCAAATACTAAAGTAAAAGTATATGCTACTTCTAAAAAGGGAGTTGCCCAAAGAAATAAGGATATTTATAGATATATAACTAAATATCACAAACCAGTTATAGTAACCATGCATGGCATTAGCACCTATAGCTTCGGACATAATCATTTCGCCACTGTGATTGGATATCGGGGAGATATAAATAAGAAAAATCCTCAGTGGGATAAATTCGTAATACTAGATCCCAATACCGGTAAAATGGAAATGATGAGTGATATTGTAAAATATGCAAGAAATCCTATGGGTTCAAGCTATGGGGTGAAGATGTATGGATTAAGGTAAGATAATAAGATTAAAACTATACAACACTTAAGAATAAACCAGAATATGTAAAAAAATATATATGATTTATATATAATTGATGGCAATAAATGAAAATGAGGTTCAAGTCTTAAGAAGTAGGTATTAGTAGTATTTTAAAATTTGAAATAGTTTAAAAGTACATATAGAGGCTGTAAAACATTAAATTGTTTTAGGCCTCTTTTTTAATGCAAAAGAATCTTGCTCTAAGATAAACTATAAAAAAGGAATTTGAAAAATGTATTTTGTATGTGAATTCATGCTTTTTACTAAATTGCTATTGAAGAAGAAAAAATGGGATGTTATGGTGACAGATACAGTAATCATGAAAAACGCATGAAACGTAAACAAAAGAAACATAAAATAAAGAAATGTACTTTACTGTGAATTATTTGTGTGGTGTGTTATTATAACTAAGATTTTAAAATAATTAATAAACTTTGAACAAAGAATAAATGAAAGTAGAACGGAAAATGAAGTATATTGCTGTAAAAGAGACAGATGTAGGTATTAGTAAGAAAACAAATCAAGATAGTTTGTGTGTAATGCAAGCTAATACTGATTTTGGTCAAATTCTTATGGTGATTATTTGTGATGGAATGGGCGGACTTTCTAAAGGAGAATTAGCAAGTAAAGAAGTAGTAACGGCATTTACTAGATGGTTTAATACAGAATTAGCATATGATTTATCTAATTTAAGTATATCTGAGATAGGCAAAAAGTGGGAAAGAATTGTAAAGCAGCAGAATCAAAAAATATTAGAATATGGACGCAGGAATATTCTTAGAATTGGTACTACTTTCACTGGAATGTTATTTATAAATAATCAGTATCTACTTGTTCACGTTGGAGATTCTAGAGCATATTACATGGGAGATGGGATAAAAAGACTTACTAATGATCATACTATGGTTGAAAGAGAAGTTCGTATGGGGAATATGACGGAAGAAGAAGCTAAGGTAGATCCGAGAAAAAGTGTATTACTTCAGTGCGTTGGAGCTGTTGATGAAGTTTATCCAGATATTCGATTTGGTAATGTTAATTCAGGATATTATTTGTTATGTTCAGACGGTTTTCGACATAAACTTAGTGAAAATGAAATTTTTTCAGCCTTTTCTAATTTGAAGTATGTAAATAAAGATGAGATGAAGAAGAATCTAAGATACTTAATAGATTTAAATATGAATAGACAGGAAAAAGATAATATATCTGCTATAGCCATAATGGCATATCTATAGATAAATAAAAATATTGAAAAGTTACGTTTAGGGGAATTTGAGTAATGGCAAATAAAGGAACAATTATCGCCGGAAAGTATGAAGTAATACGAGAAATTGGAAGAGGCGGAATGTCCATTGTTTATCTTGGAATGGATATTAGATTAAACAAGCAATGGGCAATAAAGGAAATTAAAAAAACTGGAAGAAGTGCAAATGATGAAGTAGCAGTTAACAGTTTGATGGCAGAAGCTAATTTGATGAAAAGGTTAGATCATCCTGCTCTTCCAAGAATAGTAGATATTATTGAAGAAGGTCAAACTATCTTTGTTGTAATGGACTATGTTGAAGGTATAGATTTAAAGTCTGTTATAAATCAAAGTGGTGCACAACCTCAAGATATGGTTATATCTTGGGCAAAGCAACTTTGTGATGCACTAGGTTATCTTCATTCTCAAAATCCTCCAATTATATATCGAGATATGAAACCAGGTAATGTAATGTTACGACCTGATGGAAGTATTAAAGTAATAGACTTTGGTATAGCTAGAGAATACAAAGAAAGAAATATGGAAGACACGGTTAATTTGGGTACTAAAGGTTATGCCGCTCCAGAACAGTTTGGTGGACATGGACAGACTGATGCCAGAACAGATATTTATGGGTTAGGTGTTACGTTGTATCAGCTTGTTACAGGTCATGATCCAAGTAAGCCACCTTATGAAATGTATCCAATAAGGTATTGGAATCCAAAACTATCAACTGGTTTTGAATTAATAATTCAAAAATGTACAAGATTTAACCCTGCTGAAAGGTATCAGAATTGTGATGAATTAAGATATGATCTTGATCATTATACTGAGTTAGATAAAGAATATAAAAAGAAACAAGTCCATAAATTAACAGCATTTATAGTTAGCCTTGGGCTTTCAGGAATATTTGCTCTTACGGGAGTTATATGTAATGTAAGTGCAACTAATATTAGAAATAGTGATTATACCACATTAACTTCAGTAGCGGATGCTACTGATTATGGAACAAAAATGAAAGACTATAAAAAAGCTATACAGATTTATCCGGGAAGAACCACAGCATATTTAAGAATACTTGAAGCATTTCAAACAAAAGAGAAATTTGGACCAGATGAAAGTGATCAGTTAATGGCACTGTATAGTGATGGACAGAGAAAAAAAGTATTTGATACAAAAAGTGATACTTTTGCAGAATTAAATTATCAAATTGGAATGATGTATTTTAATTATTATAAAAATGCAGATGGAGACTTAAGTATTTCAGAATGTGTTAATAGAGCTTGGTCATTCTTCGATGTGAATAAAAAAAATGCACCAGATTCATTTAAAGAAAAGAATATTTCAAATTGTTATTACGAAATCTGTAAGTTTTATAGAGATTATATGCTTGATAAATCAAGTATTGATGAAGCTTCAAATTCAGATTATGTAAAATTATTTAAAACTATTAAAACAACTATACCTAAAGTTGAGTCAGCTGGAGCATATGACCAATTGTCATTATATAATGCAATTTTCCTTTTGCTTTATGATCAAAAAGATACAATGTCAGAAGTAAAAGTTGATAAAAATACCGTTTTAGATTTATTGAAGGAAATATATGATAAATCTTCATCTCTTACAGTTCAAAAGAAGCAATCAAAAGAATTGCAAAGTGAAATAGATAATAATTATGATTCATATGTTACAGCAATTAATCGTACTTGGAATAATTTGCAAATACGTGAAAATTTTGCTTCTAGTGTTAAGAATAAAGAATAAGACGGGAGGAATATAAAATGGCAGATACATTATCAACGATTTCAACTGTTGTATATGTTTTGGCAATAATAGCTTTAATAATGGCTGTTATTTTCTGGTTCGCATTCAGAATAAAAGATGTTATTGCAATTCTTTCTGGGAAAGCAAAAAGACAATCTATTGAAGAATTTAGGAAAGAAAGTGAAAAACATGTATATCAATCAGCTTATGCTAATTACATGAATCAGAAAACTAAGAAAGATAGTGCAGTTACATCTGGTCTGTTTCACTTGAATTCAGGAGTGAGAGGTAATAAAAATTATATTCCTCGTAACGATAAAGAAACAGAGTTACTAAATGGTGGATATACCAAAGATGATGCACAAGATACGGTGATTTTAAATCAAAAATCTTTTGACGGAGTTAATCGTCAACATGTTGAAAATAATAATAAAAATAATAAACCTAAGAAACCACCTGTAAATGTTCAAATAATTCAAGATGAAGTTGAAGTACATACAGATGAAAGAATATAAAAAAGTTCCAGTTTAAGGAGGAAAATGGAAATGAAAAGAAGTTTCAAAGAAGGGGTAAAAAGTATATTGTCAATAGTGCTTTCTTTATTGATGGTAGTATCCATTTTACCAGCAAACACTGTGGGAATGAAAAATGTAAAAGCCGCACAAACTAACCCGGTTATGAAGGTTACTTTATCAGATAATCTAGCTAAAGAAGCTATAACAGGAGTTAAAGTATATAAAGCTGTGCAAGATTCTTCACCAATAGGTTATACAAAGGGAGATCTTATAGGAACATTTAGTGGAAGTAATGGTGCGTTTACGCTAAATACTTTTGAATTTGAGTCTAATAGCTATACATATGGTTCAACTAATGATGCTTATACTTTATTAGCAGATAATAAGTGTTACATCGAATACAAAATTGATAAGACATATAAATATAAAGTTGCTTCAGATTATTCTACAAGTGAGTATAACGTTGATGAAACAGCTGGCACAATAGGTTTTGTTCAAACTGTTGAAGCGAGTAAAACTGAAGTTGATAATTATACTGAAAACATAACTACTTGTCCAACTATAGAGTCATTAGGAATATCTGATAAGAAACTTGAATTGTCAGTTTCTGAGGGTCCTACTCCAAGTTTTATGAATTATTCAGTTGATGTAACTCTTGTTAATGGAAAGTTTTTTGATGATGACTCAACAGAAAAGACGGGGTTGACTTTTACGAGTAATGATATGTTTACTATTCCAGAATACTATAAAACTGGTACGGAAGCACCATCAGTTAAGTTGAATGTAAAGAAAAATAGTAAAAGTTATTATGTAAATACAGACGGAGTTAGTTTAACAGGGTCATCAAATCCGATTGCTGCTGAAGTTGAAAATGCTGATACAGAAGCACCAACTATTTCAGGAGTAACTTTTAACACTGCAGTACAAGATGTTATTAATATAGCTATAGACGATGGTAAGACATATAATATATTTAAAGATAAAATAGCCTTGAATATTTCAGCAAATGATGATGGAACAGGAATTAAATCTATTGAATATGCAATAGATTCAAGTGATGTAGCACCAAGTGATGAATCGAAATGGACTGCTTTAGGTGATCCAAGTGATTTAAATGGTGCAAATACAATTAATTCTGTATACACAATTTCTAAATTTAATGTTGCTCTGAAAGGTAATCTTTTTATTAAGGTAAAAGATGAATTAGATAATGCAAGTACTTTTAAATTGACAAAACCAGTTATCTTAGATGGAATAGCTCCAACGGCTCCAGATGTTTATATTGGAACATCAGAAAATGGTCCTTGGACTTCTTTGTCAGACTGGAAAGAAGCTAATCAAGGAAATTGGTCTGGTGATACAACATTTGTGCAAATACAGTATAAAGATAATCAATTACCAGAATCAGGTGTATCTGATGTCCAATATATAACAGATGTTCCAGGGGCAGAGTGGTGTAGTTGTGTTTTAATCCCTCAAATTATTAAGGAGCAACCAATAGACTTAACAAGAAAGAGTTTTATTTATAGAGTAATACCTCCTGCAGCAGATAAACAGGGAAATGTAGATGCAAGTTTAAGTTTTAGAGTAATTTCAGGAGCTAAAGTAGAAGGTGATACAACGGATGAATTACCGCTACATCAAGATACGAAAGCTCCATCAGAAGAAACAACTGTTACATTAGGTACTACATCTCTTATCGCAGATAGTACACTAGATTTATCAGAAAAAGAAAGTTGGGTAAATAAAAAAGGTGATTCTCAATTTGGTGAAGGTACTTTAAGTATATCTTTTGATAAGCATAATCGCTATGAAATGGGTAAGAACTATGTAGATGATGAGGGAAATACTTATGACGGTACCTATAATGAGAATGCACCATATCATGGTTCTACTGAATATATAAACTACATCCTTTATCGTCGTGATAATAGCTTAGAATCATGGGAAGAAGAATCACCATTAAGCGGACAAATCGATGCAGATTCAGATTGTATAGTTGACTCTTCAGCATACGATAAATGTCTTGGAGATGTTACAACATCTGCACTTCAACCAATACAAGATAAAATTAATAATGATGGTCAATATAAACTAGTAATATGGACAAGTGATGAAGTTAATAGACATGATAACGATAATCATCAACGAGAACATGCCTATTACATAAATGTAGATAAAAACGAGCCAGTTTTAGATTCTATGATGGCTAATAACGAAGAAGTACAACAGACAAAAGTAAATAAAATTAATAGCTATGATAATATGGGTGATATTCCTTTTGATAAGTTTTTTAATAGTAATGTTAACCTTAAATTAAATGCTTCAGAAGCTATGTCTGGTAGTGGCATTAAAAATACTGAATATGCATTTATTGATCCCACAGCTCTTACAGAAGAAAATGGTGATAGTAGACAGGGAAAAACTTTTGAGGACTATGTTAATTCTGATCAGATAGAATGGGAAGACTATAGTAGCTATGCAGAAAGTGGAATAGATAAATCGAAAAATGATACTTCAAGATTTGTTATATTCTTTAAAGTAACAGATTATGCAGGAAATGTAGCCATATTCAACTCAGATGGTATAACAATTGAAAATAAACGTCCTACAGATGATTCAAGTAAGATTGATATAACTCATGCAAGTCAAGGTGTTGATTTATCTAAGCCAGTTATAACAATTGATTTAAAAACTGCAAAACCTAAAAATGGAATTTATAATAGAAGCGTAGCTGCTTCAATTGATGTAGCTGATCCAGTTCAGTTTAATACGATAGGTACCGGTATGGATGGTGTTTATTCTGGATTAAAGCAAGTTGATTATTCTGTATATACACAAAGTACTGATGGACATACTGGTAAGTTAATTGCATCAGGTAGTAAGATGGCAACTCAGGGTTTTGACAAAGATGGAACTCCATTAATGACTGGTCAAACTCATAATCTTCTGTCTATATTAAGCGATACAAAAGAGCGAGTGTCTAAAAATGATATAGAAATAAAGAAAGCTTTGAACAATAGCAACTTTATTACCATTAAGGTATCTGCTATTGACTTTGCTGGTAACGTAACTACATCACAGAAAAAGTTATCAATTGATACAACAGCACCTAAGATAGAAGTATCGTATGATAATAACAGTGCAGATAGTGGTAAGTATTTTAAGAATACTAGAACAGCTACTGTTAAAGTAACTGAACGTAACTTTAAAGCCTCAGATTTGAAAACATATATTAAAAATGTTGATGGCTGGACACCTAAAATAACCAAATTTACCAGAATAGCAGGTAAAACTGGTGGAAATGGTGATGATACAGTTTGGATTGCTAAAATCAAATATGTAAAAGATGGCAAATTTACTTATAGTACTAAATGTACAGATGAAGCTGGAAATACTTCTAAAGGTGTTAATTTTGGAAATTCTGTTGCTCCTACAAATTTTGTAGTCGACTTAACTAATCCAACTATTAATGTAAGTTACGATAATAACAGTGCTCAGAATGGCAAATATTTTAAGGCACATAGAACTGCAACAGTTATTGTTGATGAACATAACTTTAGTGCAGATAGAGTAAAAATAGTTGCAACAGCTAAGAAGAATGGTAGCGGTATTGCTGTACCTTCAGCTGGTGCAGGTTGGAGTACTAAAGGTGATGTTCATACAATGACAATTCCATATAACATCGATGGTGATTATACATTTGACGTGACTTGTAATGATTTGTCTGGAAGAAATAGTGGAGCAGCTAATTACGGAAATTCAGTTGCAGGAAAAGATTTCACAATAGATACCACTATTACTAAGCCAATTATTACAATTAATGGTTCTAACGGAAATGGAAAATCTTATAAAGATAAATTAATTCCAGCAGTAAAATTTGATGATATTAATTTAGCTGATTATCAAATTAAATTAACAAGAACTGTAAAAGATAAGAAAAACCAAGATGTGACTAAGACATTTATAAAAAGTTTAAGTGTAAGTGGACAATCTGGTAGAGGAAGCTTTGATACATTTACTAAAGTACAAGGAAATGATGGTATATATACTCTTAGCTTAAAAATTAATGATAAAGCAGGAAATAGTCAAAGTGAAACAACTAAATTTTCTTGTAACAGATTTGGTTCTGTATATGTATATGGTGATTATTTAACTGATCTGATAAAAGATGGTGGTGACTATACTAAAAATGTAGATGATGATTTAGTAGTTACAGAGTATAATCCAGATAAAATTGTTAAAGGTTCACTAGATATTAATGTAACTAAGGATGGTCAACCAGAAGCAGGACTTACTTATGATTCAACGCCAGAAGCAAATAATAAAGTAGCTGTTGGTGAAAGCGGATGGTATCAATATAAGTATGTAATTAATAAAGATAACTTTGATAAAGATGGTACATATAAAATGAACATATCATCAAAAGATATGGCAGGAAATACTCCTCAAACATCAAACTATAAAGAGGATACTGTTCTCTTCCATGTAGATAAAACAGCTCCAGAAATTTCTAGTATTGAAGGCTTAGAGGATTCTATTATTAACAAATCTAAAGATGACGTACATTATAAAGTTTTTGATGCAATGAGACTTAAAAATGTTGAGATTTATGTAGATGGTAAAAAGATAAGTCATGACCTTCCTGATATTTTAAAAGATGATAATAATTATGATGGTGACTTTATACTTGATCAGAGTAGCAAAGCTCAGAAAGTTCGTATGGTTGTAACAGATAAAGCAGGTAACATAACGGATACAGGTAAACCGGATTACAAGAGTGCTTTTTCATTCAAAAAATCAGTTGTTATATCAACTAATTTCTTTGTAAGATGGTTTGCAAATAAACCATTATTCTTTGGAAGTCTTGCAGTTTTAATAGTATTAATTTGTTTGCTTGGATTTTTCTTTTATTCAAGGTCAGCAAATCTTTTTGCAGATGATAAGAAGAAAAGAAGACATAGAAGATAAATTAGAATGATTGTTTAAATGGTTATTATAAATTCCCCTTCTGAAAATTGTAGTATTTATGGATATTACGATTTGGAGGGAGGGGAATATTTATTTTGAGGTATTGCATATGTTGAATTATTTAAAAAATAACAAAAAAAGATATTATTTTCTTTTGACTATTGCTATTAGTCTTATTTTTTGTTGTTTTTTAAGTTGTTCAAAAGTTGTCGCTGTAGAAGCTAAAGATCAGGTGGGGGAATATAAAATTGAACAGATTAGAGCAAATCTTCCGGAGATTAATGTGTTTTTAGATTCTCCCCAAATTTCAAAAGATAATATAAAAGCAAAGATAAATGCACAAGAAATAAAGATAGATAAAGTATCTTCTCTTGATGATAGTAATGTTAAAACTCATTATATTATTTTAGTAGATGTTAGCGATTCCATAACTTCAAGGGAAATGTTTTCTGAAAAAAAAGCATTGAAAAGTTTATCAGAAAATTTAAAACCAAATGAAGATATAAGACTTATAACTTTTGGAGAAAAAATTAGTGTATTACTTAATGGCAGTGAATCTTCTAACATTCGAGAAAAGAAAATAAATGGTCTATCAAATAATCAGGTTAAAACACGTTTTTTTGATGGAATAAGTAAGGCTACAGATATTGTTGAAACATCAAAAGACAATAATAAAGATAGATATGTAGCAATATGTTTAACTGATGGAGCAGATTATACTGTTGGTGGTCATACTGCCTCAGAAGCTTTACAAGAATTAGAAGATAGTGAATTACCTATGTATTCTCTTGGATTTGATACAGGTTCTAAAGAAGCATTAGATGGTCTAGGAGTACTTTCTAGAAAATCAAAAGGCGATATACAGATAGTTGATGAAAAAAATATTCAAAATAAGTTTAATCAAATGATTAAATATACTAGAAGTATTAAAGTGGTTGAATTACAGGCTATATCAAATACGTTAAAAAAAGAGAATTCTAATCTTGAGTTAAATATATTATATAACAATAAAGAGATTAATCTTCAACGAAGAATATCAAATTTTACATCCAAGTCTGATAATACTAAGCCTAAAATTGTAAAAATAAAACAATTAAAAAAAACAGATGGTATTGAAATTATAGTTGATAAACCATTGGTAAATGTCGATGCTATATCATCTTATATTATTAAGGATAAATCTGGTAAAAGACAAAAAATACAGAAAGTTACAGTAAGAAAAAACGAAGAAGATTGTGATATTTTAGTATATTTTACAAAAAAACCTTACTCTGGGAAATATACGATTAATTTTGTGGGAATAACAGACTTAAGCAAAGAACATCACAGTCTTAATGAAACAAAGGCATTTAATTATAAAGGAACCTCTAAAGTTATATGGCTGTTAAATCTGATATTTGTTCAATTTTGGTGGATAGTAGCAATTGTAGTAGTTCTTTTTATTCTAATCATAGTTTGGAGAAAGATTAAAAAGAGAAAACTTCTAGTAAAAGTTGACGGGAAAATTGGATTTGGTGATTCATTAGAAGTTAAACACCATTTTAAAACAGCTGAAATTGGTGAAATTACTTTGATTGTTACAGATATAAATGGAGTTACTACTGAAGTAAATGGAGCAGTAAAAGGAAGTTTCTTTATTGGTCGACATAGTAGTAATAATCTTTCTTTTGAAGATTCCAGTATGTCAAGACAACATTTTGTAATTAGCATAGAAGAAGGAAAGTTTTATCTTACTAATTTAGCAACTACTAATGTTACTAAAGTTAATGGGGTAGGAATTGGTGGTAAAGTAGAAATTAAAAATGGTGACATAATTGAGGCAGGACATGAAAAATTTGAGTTTAAGAAGGCGTAGATATGTATAGTTTAGATGAGACTTTGTGCCCAAACTGTTTTAAACATACATTTAATAATAATCAATGTAGTTCTTGTGGATATACCGCTAAACACAAAAATAATGAGGAATTAGCTTTACCTATTGGATATATTCTAAATGATAATTATACAGTGGGAAAGATACTTGGCATTGGTGGTTTTGGTATAACTTATTTAGCTAAAAATAATAAAACAGGGGATATAGAAGTTATTAAGGAGTATTTCCCAACGAAACATGCAATACGAGATAGTGAATATAACATGGTTTTATCGTCTTCTGGAGATGAGAAAATTTTAAAAAATGGATTAAAAGCCTTTGAAAAAGAAGCGAATACCTTAAGATTTTTTAAGCAACAACCTAATATTGTGCATTTTATTAGTGCTTTTGATGAAAATGATACCATGTACTATGTTATGGAATATCTTGATGGTGTAAGTCTTAGTACGTTTTTAAAAAGCCAAAGTGGAAAAATTAACTTAGAGTTGGCATTAGACTTATTTTATAAAATTGCTATGGCAGTTCAGTTTATTCATGGTATGGATATAATACATAGAGATATTAGTCCGGAAAACATCTTTATTACGAAAAATGGGATTGTAAAGCTTATAGATTTTGGAGCAATGAAATTTATAAGTGGAGATTTAACTAAAACTGAAACTCTAATGGTTAGACCTAGTTTTTCCCCAATAGAACAATATAGTAATGTTGAAAAGTTCGGTATTCAAGGAACTTGGACGGATGTATATGCATTAGCATCTGTGTTTTATTTTTCTGTTTCTGGAGAAAAGATTCCAGAAGCTAAGAAAAGAGCTGAGGGTGAGGAAATCAAACCTCTTAATGAATTAGTTTCTGACGTTAGTGCTACATTAGCAATAGGCATTAATCAGGCATTGAATCTTGATTATAAAAAAAGGATTCAAAATGCTTTAGCATTTGCAAATATATTAAAAAGTGCAAAAAATAGTTTTGATGTTAAATCAAGTAATATTACTCTTGGTCAAAATGCTACAAAAGAGAATAAAAGTCAAAGTAATGAACATGTAAATTTTGATATAAAAACAAATAATAAGTTTGACAATGCAGGCGTGACTAGTTCATCACAAAGTCAGGCAAAAGTTAAATCAAATGATAAGCCTTTTATTCAGATTAATGGAAGTATGGCAGATGGTAAATTTTCAGTTCCTGTTGATGTGGATATAAAGGTTGGAAGACAAAGAGATATTAACCAGATAGTTATAAATGATTCATCAATAAGTAGGCAACATCTAGTAGTTAGATATGACGCTACGAAAAAAGTATTTTATATTCTGAATAATTCTAGTAATGGCGTATTTTCTACAGAGGGTGTTTTATATCAAAAAGGAAGACAATATCTTTTACAACCCAATAGTATTGTTTATCTTATATATGGTGGAATTTCTCTAAAACTGGGAATAGAAAAGTAGTTGCTTTTATAATAAATCTTGAGAATTGGTGTAATAAAAAACTGATTGTAAAGTATGTATTAAGAAGATTGTTAAGGATAAAGGTTTATTTGGAAATATTTTTGATTTGGAGTTTTTAAAAACTATGTTTGGATTTAAGAAAAGAAAAAAGAAAAAAGAAAAAGACGATATCGATTATCATAAAAAGACAGAAGATTTAAAAGATGAAATAAGTCGCATACAAGGTTTAGATGAGCTGGAAGAGTTTATTGATGAAAATAAAACTCAGGCTTTAGATGAAAATTTAGTGTATTCAGAGATTATAACTTATGGCGTAAGTGACATAGGAACAAGAGATTATCAGCAGGATGCTTATTATGTTACAGCTCCAACTAGTCAAGATATTGATATGCCAAGTAGATCTTATGGTGTTGTATGTGATGGAATGGGTGGATTATCTGATGGAGAAAAAGCAAGTCAGATGGCAGTAGAATATTTTAAAAAGGGCTTAGAACAAATAAATTTATTTCAAGAAACTCCAGTTTTATTTCAAGAAATGTTAAAACAACTTGATGATGAAATTTTTGTACAACTTGCCCATGAAATTAAGGGAAAAGCAGGAACTACTTTAGTAGCTGGAATTATTGAAGGGAATCTTCTTCGCTGGGTATCTGTTGGAGATAGCCGTATATTTCTTATAAGAGGAGACGAGATACTTCCCGTGGTAAGAGAGCATAATTATAGGCTTATTTTAGAAGAACAAGTGAAGCAAGGTATTATTTCCAAGGCGGCTATAGAGGGAAATCCCAAAAAAGATGCTTTAATAAGTTATCTTGGTTTAGGAAATATAAAACTTATTGATATTAATAAAGATGGCTTTCCTCTTATAGATAAGGATGTAGTGGTTTTGTGTAGCGATGGATTAACTAAAATATTAAGCCAAGAGGATATAAAAAACACAGTAAAATCTAGTATTACAGATATGGAAGAAGCAGGGAAAAAGCTTCTTTTAGAAGCAAGAAATGGCAGAGGTAAAAATCAAGACAATACTACGGTAGTCCTTATGCAATATAGAGAATAGAGAGAGTTTAGATTGTTATATTGAAGATACTAATAAAGATTATTAAAAAGAAGAAATATTAAAATGTAAGTAGGTAATTGCTAATACAATATTTTTTAAAAAGTATTGATATGGATTCAGTACTAAATAGTATTGATTTATATAAAAATTTAATTGTGTATGCATGATAAAAAAGCATATAAAAGGAGGAAAAGTATGAATTTAGTAAGATGTAATCAAGGGCATTATTATGATAGTGACAAGTATGCAAGTTGTCCACATTGCAATGGAATGATGGCTAATAATGATGTAACAGTTGGTATAGTGCCAAATGCTGAAGAAGATGCTGTAACAGAGGCATTAACAGAAAGTTATGCACAAACAGTGCTTCCAGAAAGTAATGTAGTGCAACAGTCAGCACCAGTTAGTGACTTAGCAGCGGCAGTTCAACAAGCTACAGTAGGAGCTGATACAGTTTCTGAAGATGATGATAAAACTGTTAGTTACTATGAAGGAGATTTTGAAAAGGGTGTTGACCCAGTAGTTGGTTGGCTTGTATGTGTAGAAGGAAAGAACAAAGGAAAAGATTATCGTCTAAAAGCTGGACGTAACTTTATTGGACGTTCAGCCAACATGGATGTTCGTATAGCTGATGATTCATCAGTATCAAGAGATAGACATGCCATAGTGGTATATGAACCAAAACAACATATGTTTCTTTTACAACCGGGAGAAAGTAAAGAACTTAGTTATTTAAATGGTAATGTAATCCTTACACCAGTACCAGTACAAAAAAATGATATTCTTACAGTAGGAGATACTAAATTAATGTTCTTCCCATGCTGTGATGAAACATTTAATTGGGATAATTACTAAGGAGAATTCAACTATTAAGAAGGAGGAGAAGTATGTGGTCAGCATATAAAAGTTTTTGGAAGAATTATGCTAATTTTAATGGTAGGACTTCAAGGCGCGGGTATTGGTTTGTAATATTAATGAACTGCATATTGTTAGTATTGGCAGTAGGTATAGGGTTATTAATTATAGTTGGGACTGTAGGTTCTGTACAATCTATTAATGATGTAGGCAATATATTGTCGGGTGGAGCATTATTAATTATATGGTTAATAATATGTTTTGTATATCTTTTAGCAGCATTTATTCCTTCACTAGCCATAAGTGTAAGAAGGTTACATGATCAAGGGAAAAAGTGGTACTGGGTAATTATATTAATTGTATCTGCTATTTCGCCATCTATTGCAGGAAAATTTCTTGATTTCAGTTGGGAGGCGATTCTTAGTAATAAGACTAGGACTCCAGGTTTCTGGATTTTTGAAATATTAGGTTTTGTTGCAGCTATAGCCTGGATTGTTATTGCTGCTTTACCGTCTAATGAAAATGGTTTTGGTGAGCCTACAGATGAGTATTCTTATATAAATGGAAATGATAATAACTTTTATGATAATCAAGGTGGTTATAATCAAGTATCAGCTAATAACTATAGAGAGATGCCACAGCAAAATAATAATTTCAATTATGGCAATGATCCAAGCTATGCTGAAACCTCATTATTGCAACAGAATATGGCATCAGGTGTTGCTCCTGGCTCTATTAAAGGAATTACTGGCATGTATACTGGAGCCACATTCCCAATGGCAGATAATGAAGCTATAGTTATTGGTCGTGATAGTGCAGTAGCACATATAGTTATATCAGAACATTCTGAGAAGATTAGTCGTGAACATGTAAGAATAGTATTTGATCCAAGAAGTAATCAATATACTGTTATAGATAGGAGTTCAAACGGTACGTACCTAGATAATGGAACTAGACTTTTATCTAATCAGGTAACTAAACTTCCTCGTGGCTCAGTTATATATCTTGCACGTCGTGATAATACATTTAGATTAATGTAAAAGGAGTAGAGATGAAAAAAGGAAAAATCATAAAATTAATTTCGGGAATAATGGCATTAATTACTTTAATCTTTTATTTCCTTCCGTTTATGCCATTGTTAAGAAGAACTAAAAATTTTACTTATTCTGGATTAGAAATAATGACAAGATCCTTTAAAGGAACAATATTTAAAGGTAGTCCATCACTTGGAATATTTATTTTATTAGGGATGCTTTTACTCTTAGCAGTTGCTGTTTTAGGTATTTTACCTATGTTAAAGAAGAAAACAGCATTAATAATGTCAATTTGCTCATTAGTACAGGTTGTATCTTTAGTTTTAGTATTTGTGTTAGCCAAGCTTCAAAAAGGCGTTAAAGGAGATAAGAATTTTAGTTATGGATTTATTGTATGCATTATTTTGTCAGTCATAGTAATGGCATTAGCATTAATTGCTTTTATTATGTTTCCTAGTAAAGCTGAATTGGCCTTAGAGGAAGAGGCAGGATACGTGGAAGACCAGTATTGTGATAATAATCAGTTTAGTGAAAACAATTATAATACTCCATCTTATAATTATTATGCAAATGATCCAAGTTATGCAGAAACTTCTTCACTTAATAATCAAAATCAATATGGAAATTATAATAGTGTTCAAGCCGACTCGGGAGCTGCTATTAAGGGAATAACTGGTATGTATGCTGGAGCCTCATTTCCTATTGCTGATTATGAACCAATCGTTATAGGTCGAGATAGTGCAGTATCACATATAGTTATTTCAGAAAATTCTTCAAAGATTAGTCGTGCACATGTAAGCATATCTTTTGATCCTAATTCTAATATGTATACGGTAATTGATAGAAGCTCTAATGGAACTTATTTAGATGATGGTACTAGACTATTATCTAATCAACCACGACAAGTAAGTAGAGGAACATCTATTTATCTTGCAAAAAGGGATAATACTTTTAGATTGTTATAGCTTTTTATTAAATAAGTAGGGGAGACTTTTCTTATATCTCCCCTTCTTTTGTAAGAAAATAAGAGATTGTTTTTTTACAAAAGAAATTAAACGAAACTTATTATATAAAGGTGTTTTAATTAAAAGGAATAATATTTCATATAATACGTTTTGTTCAATGGATAATTGCGGTTTATCACGTTAAATTTGAAGAGAGGCAGGAAAAAGTTTATGATTTGTAAAGTATGTGGAAGTAATATACCTGATAATTCAAAGTTTTGCCCGGTGTGTGGAGCAGCCTTAGGTAACCAAAATTTAAATAATTTTGGGAAGCAATTTAATTATCAAAATGAAAATATAGGTAGTAGTAATTATAGTCAGAATAATTTGGGAAATAGAAATTACAATAATAGACAGCCAATGCATGATAATTCTAGTTCAGTATATGGATCTAATAATTATGGGAATGGATACAACAGTAATGCGAATTATATGTCAGATATCTCTAGTGGGTTTAATAGGGCAACCGAAAATGTAAATCAAGTATTAAATAATTTAACTGGATATGATGGAAGAAACATTATAAGTTTTAAACAACTTTTTAGTGATGTATTTAAAAG
>JAISGP010000138.1 GCA_031263035.1 Lachnospiraceae bacterium
ATAATATTATGGATGCTTAATGTAAGTATTAAATTATAATTGGTTAAAAATTAGAAACAGAGGTGAGGCATATTGAAAACTAAAATTCCAGAATATAGAAAGATGTATCGTATCTCTCAGGAGATACTGGCGAAAGAAGTAGGAGTTACACGACAGACTATTACATCTATTGAAGGTGGAAAGTATGTGGCTTCTTTACCACTAGCATATAAGATTGCTAAGTATTTTAATACAACCATAGAAGAGATATTTGATTTTTCAGAATTGGAGGATGAATAGATGAGTAAATTTAAAGAAGAGATAAAGAAAAGAGTTTTTGGATTTAGAATTGTAATTGCTATTTTATTAGTCGCTTATATAATTCAGAGATATCTGGGGTATAGATATGCGGCATCATCTCATGTATATGATTTTATTTCAGGAACATTTTTTGGAATGGAAGTTGCAGTGTGTTTTTATACTGTTAGATTAACAGCGATACTTCGAAATGAAGAAAAGTTAAACGCATTATATTTAAAAGAACATGATGAAAGAAATATTTATATTCAGAATAAAATGGGGAAATTGCCATTATTTATTGTAATGATTGGATTATATATTTCTGGATTAATAGCTTGTGTTTTTAGTCAGACGGTTTGTTTTACATTAATGGCTGCTATGATGTTTACTTGCTTAGTTGCATTAACTTTAAAAATATATTATCACCATAAAATATAATTTCACTAATGATTTTATATTGAAGATGTTTTAAAGTTAATGAAAGTAATTTCAAGTTTTTTACTTAATAAGATTTATATCTTAATGATTGTAATAAAAAATGGAATGGTTCTTTATATTTAACAACTTAGTAGACAAAACAGATTTTATATTTTAATTGGTAATAATTTACTAATACAATAGTGGAAGAAAAAAAGTACTTACAGTTCAAAAAAGAATAGTAAGTACTTTTTTCATATAATTTATTGAAGTTCATTGTTTAATCCATTACATTTATTGCAATACAGTCTTTCTCTTGGAAATTACAAGAGCTATTGCAAATACAGCAGCTGCAAATATTAACTGCATTCCACAGTTTGAAAAATATGTCATAAGGTTACTGTGGCTTAATGAGGTATTAAAAAAGACTAAATCATTATTATTTATAAAATAGTAAGTTGGTAACAGCTTTGAAATAGGCAGAATCTTTGGATTAAGAACTGATTGTTCAATAAATACTCCTCCTAAGAAACAAAAAGATAGACCTATTACATTTGAAAGACCTGACAGAGCATTTAAGGAGTTACTTACAAATCCGCAGAAAACTCCAATAGCAAGGGCAGTAAGAGTAAATATAAATAAATTCAATAGTACATAACCTAGATTAACATTTCCTAGAGTTTTATGAAATAAGATTATCCCTATGGCTGATAATATGGCAAAAATTCCTAGTGTGATTGTAAATGAACCAAGTATTATTTGCAGGTTAAATTTCTTTAAAGGCATGGCAGAAGCATAATTTTTCTTCTTAACCTCCGGTTGATATATTCTTAGAAGAGTGGTTCCCAGTACTATAATTAATATACAGATAATTGGATAAGGTAGTATATAGATATAATAATATAAAGGAGATATTTTATTTGTACTGTTATTATCAGATCCTAAGATACTGGTTTTACCTTTGACTTTCATAGTTTCTGCTGTTTTTTCACAAGATCCTTTTATTGTAAGCCCTGAAGACCAATAGGCTTTAGCAGAAGTTATATATGAATTAATCTGATTATCTACAAATGCTCCATCTGAAGAGTTAGGGGTTTTCAAGTTTTGTAAATCAAGAATATTTCCATCCTTATTTGCAAATGATTTTTCTAGTCCTTTAGGAATAATAAGGATATATGATGAAGTTCCATAATATATTTCATCTTCCATAACTTTTTTGGAATCAGTGACCATATGTACAGGCTGTTTAGATTTAACATATTTTATCAGTTCTTTACTTAAAGTACTGTGATCCCTATCAACTATTCCTACAGGAACTTTACTATCGGAGAAGCTACCGCTGGTTTGGGTAGGAATTGCTTTAATTAATATAAAAGCGATAAGTAAACTTATGCAAATATACATTAATATAAATCCTAAACGGGACTTTGTGATTTTTAAATATAATCTAAATACTGGCATATCTATTCCTCCTTAAAAGCAATACAGAGGCCAATAATAGTATAATTGATAAAGCTATTAAGGTTACTATATTACGAAAATACAAAGCATAATTATTGTAGAAAGTTAGACAATAAAACGAATTTGCAATAAGCATTGCAGGGTTAAGTCTATTAACTATTGGAAGATGTTTTTCTATAATATTAGGCATGGCACTAAACATAAGTCCGGATAAGAAGGAAAGAACCATGGTAATTCCTACAGTTAGTCCAACCTTTGCATCTGGGGATTTTTTGATTATAGCACCAATAAAAAGCCCTAGAGATAAGCCACATATACTTCCAATAGCAGTTGTTAAGAAGGTTAATCCTAAGTGAGAACCAAAATCTACTTTCATGACAAATCGCAAATAAACAAATAATATTATTAAGCTAGCAATATTAATGGTAAAGGCTGAAAGACAATCTATTAATACAGTGGGCAGTTTTCTTATAGGCGACATAACTCTTCTAATAGCTAAATCGCTTTGGTCAGCTTGGATTTGACCTACTATGTACACTCCGAAAAAGGCTGCGTAAAGGCAAGTCATAGCAAGAAGAGCATAAAAATATTGAACATTACCGGTGCTTTTGCTTTTAGAAAAACTTATTTCTTTTAAGTGAGAAGTATCTTTACTTATTTGCTCTGTTACAGTCGATATAGATTTTGGATTGGTCTTCAAAATATTTTCTATTAGGTTATAGTTACGTAGAAATGAATTTTGAATTTCATTTAATATAGATTGGTTAATACCCGTTTTAGATACAACAAGAGAAATATTATCTCCTACAAGATAATAACCGATGATTTTATTTTTAGATAATAGTTTTTTTGCTTCTTTCTCCGAAGTATTTTTAACATTAATTAATGGGGAAGAACCTTTCTCCATTTCCTTAGTCATTGCCGTAAAATCTTTTGTATATTTTCCATTATTTTCTGTAACTATAGCTGTTTTTACCGGGTTAAACTTTGGCTCACTATTTAACATGTTGCCAAATCCTAAAAACATCATAGTTGCAAGTAATATAGGAAATAAAATAGTCCAAAATGTTAGGGCATAACTTTTGATTGTATATTTTAAACTGTATATAAATTGCTTTATAAACATTTTTGTGCCTCTTTTCTAGATATATTTATTAAAGCAGTGTAGTAAATAAAATATTCTTTTGGCTTTAATATAAAAAATCGTTTTAATGATGGAATTAAATTCTTTTATGTTTTTTCTTCTTTGGTGCAATTTCTTCCGGCTCAGAATTATCCATAAGGTGTTTACCTGTAATTTCAAGGAATACGTCATTAAGAGTTGGAAGTTCAGAGTAAACCTTACCAAATGGAATTTCATTATCATTAAGATATTCCAGGAGCGACATTAAGTTATGCTTGCCATTTGTACATTTTACAGTTAAACTTTCATTTCTATAGGTTGCATCAATAACATTTGGTAAATCTTTTATTCCGTATATTTCATGCTCATCCATATGAGGTATATCTATAGTAACTGTTTCCCCAGTTGAAATCATACTTTTAAGTTCGTTTTTCGTTCCGGCAGCTATGCCTCGTCCGTTATCCATAATTAGAATTCTATCGCAAATCTGTTCAACTTCTTCCATGTAGTGAGTGGTATATATAATAGTTGAACCATTTTTATTTAATTCTAAAATTCCATCTAATATTTTTTGACGGCTTTGTGGGTCAACAGCAACGGTAGGTTCATCCATGAATATTAATTTTGGTTTATGAGCAATTCCACAGGCTAT
>JAISGP010000031.1 GCA_031263035.1 Lachnospiraceae bacterium
GAGTTTTATAATTCACCGGCAGTTCTTCATAAAATTCCTAAGGAAAATTATGAGGCTACTTTTAATGAACTTCTAAGAAATGATCAATATGCAAGTTGCTATATCTTTGAAGTTCCAATTATTAGCAAAGAAGCAGGAGATAAACCAAAGTATTTCTGTAGTGCAGATGATACTTGTGAATATAATCCAGATATAACCTCAAGAGAAAATGATATATCTATTGCTTATGATGCTGATACATTAGAAATAGATGAAAGCAATATGAAAGTCATTGGTTATGCCTTACTTTCAAAGACCTGGTCTCAAGAGGCAGGAGGTCTTACTATCTGGATTGAAGAAATATATATTCGTGAAGAAGGAAGAGGACAAGGATTAGGAAGAGAATTTATCGAATATATAAAAGAATTAAGTAAGGGTAAGGTGAAGCGTATTCGTCTTGAAGTAGAAGATGATAACCAAGGTGCTAAAAAACTATATAAAAGTCTTGGCTTTAAAGAACTAAACTATAAACAAATGATTTATGAGGAGGAGTTATAATGGAAAACATGGAATACAGATGCCCTAAATGTGGATGTGGAGCATATTCAAAAGATCAATTACAAGCAACAGGTGGAGATTTTTCAAAAATCTTCAATGTTCAGAATAAGAAATTCATTACAATATCTTGTGAGAATTGCGGATATACAGAGCTTTATAAAGCTGAAACTTCAACAGGAATGAATATATTGGATTTCTTGATGAATTAGAGTAATAAGAAAGTCATATAGAATAAAATTTTCTTATTTAAAGAAAAGTATTGTAAAAATTGGAGTTTGATGTTATCCCATCTTTTAAAGGTAGAGTTATTAGTCTATCTATAGAAGGTGGGATTTTTTATTGAAAGATATTATTCCATACATAAAAGGTGAGATTTCAATAATTAAAGAGAAAAATGAAACATATGGATTATAAATAAATCGAATTGATACTTTAATATCCAAAAGGTATGATACAATGTTAACAGCTAAACATATTACTGTAATAGTGAAATGATGAAAATGTACTAACCCTAGAAGCAGACCATTCAATTAGTACACATTTCCGAAATATGTATTTCAAAACACATAGTTCACAATAACTACATTGATTTTGGTATTTAGTCTAGTTAAAATTATATTAGACAAGTAAATATCACATATTTTCTACAAAGTGTTATTTATAAGTACTAAAAAAGTTTAGTGAGGTGAAGTTATGAAGAGGGGTATTAAATCTTTTATATCAATTATTTTAACTATGGTAATGATTATTGGGATTATGCCAAGTAGTGTAAGTTACGGGGAAGATAGTTTTTCGGATGATAATTTTTCTTTGTATGTTAATGGAATTTCCGAGAATGCAGATGGAACTGTTCATATAGATACTGGAACAGAAGTAACTATGTATACAGGAATTAATTTACAAGGAAAAGAGATTAGTCTTGAGAATTCTTATGAGATTATTACAATTCCCAAAACATGGCTAGATACTAGTTTTAATAACAATAGGGGGATTAAGATTTCTAGTGCGGGGGATAGTAATGTATTAAACGGTGATCCGGTTATTACAAATAATGGTGATACATATTCAATTCGATGTAATTATAATAAGGTTTCTGCCACCTTTGATTTACCTTTTGTTTTTAAAATAAAAAATTATACAACATTACCCAATTCTACATTTACAATAAATGCTAAACTATATGATGGCAATGAGAATTGTATTGGAGAAAAAAAGGTCACTATAACCAATATTGCAAAATCCATAATTATGTTTCAAGGGGATAGCAATGTTTCAGTTTATGATAGTAAAAGAGAAGGAGATCCAAGTACAACCTCAGATGTTTTAGATGAAAATCCTACACTTAATGCACGTATTGCCACAGCGTATAATTATGGTAAAACTGGTAATTTATATACTCCTTCAAAGGAAAAAGTAGTAATTAAATTAGCAGAAGGAGTAGTATGGGCATCAGGGAGTGGCAGCAATTCATGGACGCATGATGAAACTACAGATACATATTATTGGTTGAGGACACCAAGTACTGGTATATATGATTGTCCACATATTTACGTAAAAATGCCAGGAGTTTCTTATGGCGTTAATCATCCCGCATTTACATATTATGGGGTAGGAATAGATAGTAATGGCGAGGAAGTTTCCATTTCTAAGACTACGCCTAAAACTGTAAATGGTAAAATAGAAAAATATGTTGCTCCGTCATACGAATATTCGGTTAGCGCAGGTATAAGTGGTGCATCCAATTATAATTATCTCAGTGAAAATGAAAATAAAATTACAACTTGGACTCTTTCTACTAATAATGGGTCTTCTTGGTCTCACTCTGATGATACATTAAATAATACAACTAGTCCTAGAAATGTATTAATAGAAAGCATAAAAGATATTAATTTGAACTCTCACAGCTATTTTTACAATTTAAAAATAGATACAACTGGGTCTACTCTTATTAATCTAGATGAGTTAAAGATTAATGTGCTTTATGGGGTTGATGAATCTGGAAATAAAACTAAAATTACTGATAATATACCCTTAGATACTGAATTTTTAATACCAGATACATATCAAAATTTTAGAAATATCTCAATTGAGTTTCCAGAAAAAGTTGTGTTAGCTCAAGGTAAACATATTGTAGTGCGAATAGGTACTAAAATATTTGAATCTGATTATGAGACAGGTAATAAGGAAAACCATAATAATGTTTTAGGCGGAACAGATGAGCTGTTAAATACTAATTTAAATAATTCTAGCTCTGGTACTTATTATTATGACCCGGAAGATAGTTCAGATACAAGTGAAAAAGATTTTACTAAACTTAGTTCTCATGAACAAATAGTAGTGGGTGGAAAGGCTACATATACACAAAGTTTATCTGGTGCAACTACTTTAACAGAAGATGAGTATACCCAAGTTCATGGACAAGCTACTTATACAGGATTGCCTGCAGAAATAGATGGGAAACAGGTAGATTTTGAAAATGGTAAAGTCATTATGCTTCTACCTAATGGTTATGAATATATAAATGATGATGATCATGAAACAAGTATTAGTTATAAAAATACTGATGGTGAAATAGTTACAACAGCAATAGATCCTGAAATTCAATATGACTATAAGGCAACTGGTAAAAGAGCAATTATATTTGACATACCAAGTGATAGAACTTTGGCATCTAGTTCTGCAAATGCTGTTAATACATATCTATGGCTTAAAACGAATAAAGGTACTCCTATAGGAAATAGTGCTATTGAATCTTATCTTGTATATAATAACAATGGTAAGTATGGTTTTGCTCCAAATCCAGGGGTAGTAGATACTAAGGATTTAAATGACAATGGAGATATAGCAGATAAGGTTGCATATAAGAGCACCACTGTAGCATATGCAGCTAAACATGAAATTATAGGAATACAACTAGTAGGAAAAGATTTAAATTCACTAACTCAAACAGGAACATCAGCCAGTGTTTTAGGAGATAGTTTTTATTACGGCATGAAACTTACTAATAGACTTGAAAATGATAGTGTAAAAGAAATGTCTGTAATAAATATTCTTCCATTTGCAAATGATAAAGCAATTGTTTCAAGTTCTGGAGAATATAAAGACAGAGGTTCTACATATACTCCTTATATGACAGGTCCTGTGAAAGTACTAAAAGATGGAAGTTTAGTTTCTCCGGAAGAATGTGGATATACAGTATTATATTCTACAGAAACACCAACTAATGGAAATATTGAAGAGAATTTAAACAAGAGTTTTACAAATAGTGTGGCAGATTATTCTAAAGTAACCATGTTAAAAGTTAACTTAAAAGAAGAAACAATATTTAATCCAAATGATGATATTACATTTGTATTTCCAGAAAAGATACCAACAGATAAAAATGTTAAAGATGGAGATATAGCTTTTGATAGTTTTGCATTTGCAACAAAAACAACTTCAAGTGCAACCATAACTTCAGAGGATTATATCGAAGCTTATAAGGCTGGAGCACCAGTAGTTACATATACTATTTCAGGAAATGTATATAATGACTTTAATATGGATAGCTTTTTAAGTGAAGATGAAAAAACCATTTCAGATATTCAGGTTTCCTTATATAACAGCGAGGGTGAAAAAGTAGATACTACAACCAGTGGTGAAGATGGTAAATATAGTTTTAATATTATAAATAACGGTGATTATACAGTTAAGGTAGAAAATCTTCCAGATAATTTGGAGTTATCTAATCTTTCAACTAAAGTTGATGATGTATTTCCTGTTATTGACACTTCTTTAGAGAAACAAAAGATAGATAATAAAAATGTAGATAATGATATTAATTCAGAAGGAAGTAGTTCTACTATATCTATTAGTAATGATAATAGAAATCCTATTGTAAATATTAGTTTAAAAGACAAACTTGTTACTATCCCTGTAGAACAGGATTGGATGGGAGTTGAAAATCCACCTGTAGAGAGTGTTGATGTAAGTTTAAATGCAATGGAACAAAGTGATGATATAGAGATTACATCAGAAGAAGAGTGGAAAGACGAATTTATAGACATTAGAAATGTAGATGAGGATGGAAATAAAATATCTTATACCCCTAAATTAGAAACAATAATAGATGGTTTTACTAATTCTATAATTACTAAACCTAATGGAGATATAGCATTTAGAAGTGTTAGTGGTGAGACAATAAATGTAAATGTATTTGCAAGCTGGATTGGTGAGGAACAAGAGTATCTTAATGTGAATATACTTAATAATGGAGAAATAGTTGATACAAAGATATTAAATCCAGAAGGAAGTTGGCAGGGAGTATTTCAAGATTTACCTAAATTTGATCCTAGCACAGGTGACTTGATTAATTATACTGTTGAACCAATGACTATTCCAGGATACACCAGTGAAGTTACAGGAGATATGGTTAATGGATTTACTATTGTAAATAGAAAAAATCCAGAAGCTGTTCAGCCACCGGTTGATAATAGTGGACAGACTGTAGATAATACACAAACAATTAAACAAGTAGAGAAACCTATAGTAATTACTAAGACGGTTACGAAAACAGTTACAAAATATATTACTAAAGAAAAGAAGGTTACTAAGAGTGCAAAGACTGGTGATAGTAATAATAGCATGTTTTTTATAATAATAGCCATATGTGCTTGCGTATGTGCCTTTGGTATTAAAAAGAAGAAATAAACTAAAATATAAGTAATTGAATATGGAGGTTCCGCAAAGTTTTGCGGAACCTTTTAATGTTAATGGGTAGTATTTCCAATTTTATTATTTCTTCCTGGATAGCTATATAGAAATGCTGAATAAACAATAATTAAGAAATAATGAAAATAAAGCGAAAATAGTATAAAATATGTAGACGCGATGATACAATGTCAACTCAATGTTCTCTACAATGACAGTAATGTATTATATCATGAAATAAATGCTTTTCATGGCAAAAAAGTTGAGAGAAATATAAGGTATATTTATAATAAAAACTGCTATAGCGAAAGGAATTTATAATTATGTTAAACATAGCTATTTGTGATGACGAAGTATTAGAAATTAAGAAGTTAACCCATTATTTGCAGAGTATCATGAAAAAACATCATATAGTAGCTAAAATTGATACTTACGCATCTGGTGTAGAGTTTTTGAATATGTTTAAGATAAAACAAACCACACCAGATATTATATATTTGGATATTCATATGCCTCTTGTGACAGGACTAGAAGTTGCAAAAGAACTTAGAAAAGAAGGCATTAAATCAGAAATTATTTTTAATTCAAAAAGTAAGCCTGAGGTTTTTAAATCTTTTGATGTTGATGCTTTTCATTATATTGTAAAAGATGAAACAAGTGATGACAGACAAGAAGAAATATTTTTGAGTGCATATAATGCATTTAAAGAAAAGCAGAAAGACTATATGTTTATAAATATAGCTGGGGAAAATGTATCTATTCCTATAGAAAGAGTTAGATATTTTATAGTTAAGAAAAATTTGGTTAATGTCTTTTATGGTAAAGAAATCTTAGAGTTTTATAGTTCTTTAAATAAGATTTCAGATATTCTTTTAGAAAAAGAATTTATAAGAGTAAACAAAAATACTTTAATCAATTTAAATTACATTAATAAATATGCAAAACAAGAGATTTTAATGAGGGATGGGAAATTATTTCCTGTTGGAAGAGTATATAGAAAAGAAGTTGAAAATTTACTAGAGATTTACTTTAATAAGAAAGAGGTGCTTAAGATTTGATAAAAACATATAGATTAAAGATTATATGTATATTTGTTTTATTAAGTATTGCATTATTGAGTATTTTTATAGTTGGAATTGATAGTAGCATCCTTGTTAATGGTAAAGAAGAAACTGAGAACAAAAAGATTAAAATGATTGAAAGTGGTGATTATTTTGACAGGTACTACAGAGATTTTTCAGATGATAAATATAATATAAGTGTCTCAGATCCGGTTTTCAACCAAAAAGAATTGAATAAAATGCTTTCTCTTTCAGAGGGACAGAACTCTCTTCAGGATATTTCAGATGGATTAAATAGATTACCAGATAAATTTGCAAAAGAATTGATAATCAAAAGCGGCTTATTAGTTTATGATTTATCGAATCAAAAAGAGGAAAGAGATTTGACTATAAAGGTAATTCTTCAAAATATTAATATTAAAAAATATAAAAATAGCGATTTGATTTATGGAGAATTTAGATTTTTAGTGAATAAAAGTGCTGCTGATTTTAATATGTATGCTTTGTTGCCTAAGGGATATGTAAAATCATTTAATAAGGTAAATAATCCCAAGGTTATAAATAAAATTAATTATAATTATAGCACTGAGAGTGTAACAAATATAAAAGAAACTAGTCCTGTAATTATTAAAAATAATAAGAATACTGATAGGGACAATATAGTTTTAGACATTAAAACAATATTAGATGGGTTAAAAAATAATATAGAAACCACAGATGTAGGGGTTGGATTTAATTTGGATTTTAAATTCATAATACTTCATTCCTATATAGTTACTGGAATATCTGGTATTTTGGTTTTTATTTATTCATTTTTTATTTTAGCCTCATTTTTACAAACTCAATATTGGTATAAAAAAACAAGAAAGAAAAATATAGAGAAACGTTTAAATAAGTTTAGACATAGAGAATAAATATTTGCAATTATATAAACGAATTATGCATAGAGGAGAAGAGATGAAGAGAATTAAAAAGGTACTTTCTTTTGTAGTAGCTTTGGTATTGTTTATAACAATAATACCTGTAGATATTAGCGAAGAAAAAGTACAAGCGGAAGTAGAAAGTGTTGATAAGTTAAGTGTTAAATCAACAAATATGGATAGTAATAGAAATATTGATTTAGCCAATGGGGAGGAAAGTTCAGATACATCATTAACAGTTCCAGTTCCAGAAACTGTTGAAAATATTAGTAGCTATAAGGCTACAGCAATTTCAAATGGGACATATAGAGAAGTTACAGATGAAGCAAGTTTATTTGAAGCATATAATGATAATAATATAAAGTTTATTGATTTAAAAAATGATATACAAATTACTTTTGGTTCTCTTGCATCAACTACTGCTGATATAGGGGTTAGAAATAGCAGTATCATAATGGAAGGTAATGGAAATACCATATCTACAGAAGATGGGTATCGTCATGCGGGAACTATATTTTCATTTGGAGAAGGTTGGAGTCAAAATTCATATTTTACAATTGATAATATTAATTTTGATTTGGCTACTCTTAATGGAAAGGTCTTTGGCTCAGGAAATAGACAGGAAAACCTTGATATTGGATATGTGGATTTTAATATTAATAATATAAATATTAATTCTGATAGAGCAGAGAATATAAATTATAATAAATTTTTTGAATTAAGGAATCAAAAAGTTACAATATCTGGAGAAAATGATGCTATGTGTTCTGGTAAATTCGTAGTTTCGTCAGCAATATATGTTGCTAATGGCACGAAATTAAACATAAGTAAGCCAGAAAGCGGTGGAAATGTTTTTTCTTTAATGGAAATAACAGCTGTTGATGAAAGTATGGCAGGTACTGCCGACGCAGCGGAATTAATAGTTGGTGATAACAGTTCAATAGATATGAATTATAATAACACTGGCGGTTTTGGATATTTAATATTAGGAGAGTATACTAAGATTCAATTTGGAGATAATTGTAGTTGGACAGGTATACACTGTGGTGGTTTTATAGGAAGTAATTCTGGAAGAAATGCAGTTTCTTCTCGTAAGATTGATTTTGGAAGGAATTTCACTCAGCATGTTGAGTCCTATGGAGTTAGTACACTAAATAACCTTGGTACAGCCCAGAATACAATTAATGCATTTGAAATGAATTATGCTGAGGGAGCAGATTTTTCTCTTATTCAAAAAAGAAGTAGTGATGTTATAAATACAGAAGCAGTATTATCTCTTGGTAAATACCAAAATATTACGTTTAATTCTCCTAAAAGTATACTAATTAAGGCTGCTACTACTGATGATACAGTAGACACCATGAGGTATGGTTACTTTCTAAGTGGTGTTGGTTCAGGTGATGGAGGTTCATTAACAATTACTAATGCACAAGCTAATTTGTATTCACCAGGAAGTGCTATGGATTCTAACTTAGAAGATAATTATGATGGTTTTGTAAGTGCTGATAAAATAGTTTCAAAAGGAAGTACAAGATATACTTTATCTGGTAATGATACTAAAAATTATTCAGCTACTGCCAATTACTCTGGTTTATATGCTTTTTCTAAAGGCGGTAAGATAAAGTATAATTATATGACTAAATATGGTGAAGCAGTTAAAACAGTAACCTATGATTATCATAATGAAAAGATAGATGTAAGTGATAATAGTGGGACTACTTCGGTAGATATGGATGAAGCCACTAAAAATACTCACGTAGGAACAATTCTTCCGGGAAATACAGAAGCTTTAGTGAGTGATTATATGCCAGAGCATTTTTTATGGGCATTAGGTAATCAAGTTCCAGAAAGTGCAGCAACTGATATGCAGTCTGGTGGAAGTTCTACGTCAGAAGAGGATAATGGTGATAGCATAGGTCAGATTAATAAAGCCATTGTTCCTCATTATAATTCAACATATGAATATAATATTTATGTTTATGGTGAAGAGGAGGAAGTTCAATATCAATATGTAGATTCAGAAACAGAAAGCGTAATCCAAACTGAAAATACATCTAATAGTGGACAAGAAGCAATTGGAGATTCTATAACAGATGTAGATGGTAAAGATGGAACAGCTAATTATGGAAATAAGATAAACTTTGAAGATTCATATTATACTTCTACTAATCTTCCAAATTATGTAACCTATGATACAGAAAGAAAAACATCTTTAACAGGTGGTATATTAAACATTGATGCCAATAATGATATTGTAAAAATATATGTTAAAATGATGCAGTTTGATCTTAAGGCTTCAAATTTTTCCTATGGAATAACACAAAATTCTATTTCTACAACTAATAGAGAATTAACTAAAGAAGATGTAATGTATTTTGGAAATGTATTTGCAAAGAATTCTTCAGGTCAATACATTAATAATAGATATATTGAGATTGATTCAACAGATTTAAATAGGATTAATGATGCAATAGCTATAGAAAATGTGAATGGCAATGGCAAGTTGGATAATTATGTTCTTAAAGTTTATAATACCTTTAATGATCCAACAAAGCAGTCGCCTAGAGAAATAACCGTAACACTTAAGGATACAGGTTCATCTTTAGGTAACACAGATGTGGATTTTCAGGCAGGAAATAATGTCATCATTGGAGCTAATGAATATACAGCTAATCATGAGAATGCAACCACTATAAGTGCTACTGAGCTTTTATATAGAGCTCAAGTTAAGGGAGCTTTAGATAATTATGATGATTTAAGTCGACAAGATTTTATAGTAAACGCAGAGGACTTAAGCGTTGTAAATGCGGCTTTAGCTAACTCTGTAGACGGAGATTATAAGGTTCATATATATAATTCCGATAAGAGCGTGCCAAATACTATAGAAATTACAGTAACTGTTAGGAAGCATGCAAATGGAGTATTATCTGCTTATGATGAAAATAATGCGGATATTATAACTACTAATGGAACTATTGGAGGAAGTGATTTTGAACTTTTAGATAACGGAATACTTACAGTAGATCAAGCAAAAGAATTTGCTAAAGTAGTTGCTAAGGATAGATTTGCTAATACATATAAAACATCTGATATAAATATTGATGAAAATCAGCTTATAGCAATTAATACAGAAAATCAGAATGGTATTTCCTCAATTTTACCTCTTACATTTGAAACCCCAAGAGGAGAAAGAGTAATCGTTCATGTAACGACTAGTGGATTAGGAAATGGAGACAACTCTGTTGTTAATAATCCGAATGATGGAAATCAAGTTGATTTAACAGGAAGTAGTAGTTCAAATAATGGAAATGATTCTGTAAATTCAGGAGAAAATGGTAATTCAGGTTCTTCAAATAATAATCTCTTTTCAAAAACAATGGCTAGAGTTAAAACAGGAGATTATAATAATATTATCCTTATGTTAGTTCTTCTTTTAGGAGCAGGAACTGTATTAGTTGTAATTGCTAGGAAGAAAAAAGAAGATAAAAAGTAAGTGGTTTAGATGGAGTGAAAAATAGATAAAAGACAGGAAGTTAAAAGGCTTCTTGTCTTTTTATAATGGTGATTTTAGAGGTCACTGAATTAATTTTGGCTATCTGCTTATTGGCAGGTAGCCTTTTTAGGCTATATAAACTACGAAGATGATATTTTGAATATAGATATATTATGATGAGATGAAAGGATAAAATAATTTTCTGTATAATGTATAAAAAATTTAGATACGAGAGAATATAAACATTCACTAAATATTCACCGATGAATGGTTGACATATAGAATGAATGAGGTTATAATTCGAAATTAATAAATATAAAATTTTAATAAATTTGATAAACTTTCTAGAAATCGATACTTGAGAAGGGGATACGTTTATATATTGGAATAGTTGGTAATCTTATATTGGGAGATACTATCATGAAGAAAAACAAAAGGAGATATATTTCCATTATACTTGCATTAGTTTTTATTCTATCAGCTGTATTTGCTAAGGATATGCAGATAAATACAGCTTCATTTGCTAAAGAGATAAGTAGTTCATCTGGGGAAGAGAACAATCAAGGCACAGTAGAGAATGAAGATATAGTTAATGAAGATACTGGAAAAGGAACAGAAGATGAGCTTTCTGAAGCTGACACAATCATAGAGGAAGATATAAAAGATGAGGATGTTAATTCAGAAAATGAGAAATTAAGTAGTGAAGAAACAGAAAAGTTAACTAATAAGAAAGAAACAAAAGAGAATACAGAGAATAAAACTACTAGAGATTTTACTGAAAGCGGTTTGGGAACAAGTGAAGACCCATATGAGATTAATGGGGTAGAAGATTTAGAACAATTAAGAGATGAAGTAAATGCCGGTGAGAAGTTTTCGGGAGTTTATTTTAAATTGATGACTGATTTGGATATGAGTAGCATAGCTAGTTGGGCACCAATAGGTAATAGTGATGTTGAGCTTCAATATGATCACCGTCCGGGAAATAAGGATATAGGAGGAACAGATAACGGTTATTACGATCCTTTAGTTTCAGTTAAATCAAATATTTTTGAAGGAGTATTTGATGGAAATAATAAATCAATATCTAATCTTAGGGTAAATAAAAGTACAGGATATGGTGCTACAACTGATTATAATGGACTTTTTGGATTTGTACACGAAGCTACCATAAAAGATTTAACTTTAGATAATGCCAGTATATATGGGCAATCTGGTTCCGGAGTATTAGTAGGATATGCCAGAGGTACAGTTAACATTTCTAATGTAACAGTGAATAATCCGTATGTGAAAGCAAAAGTCGAAACTGGAAATTACGGCATTGGTGGATTAGTGGGAGTACACAATTATTATGCTGGGGATGTAGTTAGATATAACAATATTGAGATTAATAATGCAGAGATTATATCCGGCGATGCCTATGGTAGATCCGGTGGAATGATAGGTATAGCTTGTTCATATTATTCAGAAGTTGATACATCTAACTCTGATAATTTAGGACATACAAAAGCTGATGGTTCAATAAAGGGTGCAGATGTAGAGATAGTTAATTGTAATGTGTTAGGTGGAAGTATTGCTAAAACTTCAGATGGTTATGCACATACCTATATGGGTGGACTTATAGGAATGATAATGACAGCAGGAAGTAATGATAATACTACTTTAATAAAAGGATGTTATACAGATATTGCTATTGAAGGAAGCAATGCGGTTGGTGGATTATTAGGGCAATTATGGGATGCAAGGGCATCATATGATAATGAAACTAGAGTTATTGATTGTCATTCAAAAAGTTTAGTTGATGGTACTGCTTCTACACTAGGATATGTTGGCGGACTTATTGGATATATGGAAAATTATTATCTTTCATCTTCGTCACATAGAGGTGGTAAACCTCAGTACAATTATCAATTGGTTGATGGATGTTCAGCTACAGGGAATGTAAGTTCAGGATATTATTATAATGGAGGATTAATAGGACATCTTCATAATGGAGCCACAGTTAAAAATTCTTGGGCAACAGGAAATGTTACAGGTAAAAGTTATGGAAATGGCGGACTTGTAGGTGCAGTGTTTTCTGGCGGTGGTTCAAGTGGTGGATTTCAATGTCATATAATTAATTCCTATGCTATGGGTAATATAAGAGGTTCGGATTATAACGGAGGTTTAACCGGCTATGATATGGATACGAACTATGACAATTGTTATGCAACAGGAAGTGTAACAGGAACGTCTAGTTATAATGGTGCCCTTATAGGATATCAGTGGAATAGAATTTATTATAATAAAGTAACTGTGAATAACTGCTACGGAACTGGAACCATAGTTGGTGGAACCGGTGGAGGTTTTGTTGGAAATAGAACTACAGAACATGGAGATTTAATTGAATATACTAATTGTTTCTACGACACTACTACTACAACTAAAAGTAAATCTAATGCAATTGGTGCAAATAAAACTCATAATGGAGTTACAGGATTAACTACAGGATATGATATAGATAAACCAAATCTTGGAATGATTAATATGGAAACATTCGAGAACTGGAATGTTAAAAACAATATTAATGGTAGAGCAAATGGTGTAGGAACTGAAGATGATCCTTGGTATATAGATGATAAGGTAACATACCCATATCTTTGGTTTCAATATGACGGAAGGTCAGATGAGGTAAACTTAACCTATTCAAAAGCCGATGTTAATTACAACTTAAGTACTGCTAAATATAGTTTCTCTGATGGAACAGTTACCGGCAAGATGATTGCACCAAGAAGAGCAGACTTTTTAATAGGAGATGCCGATGCAAATGAAGCAGCTTATTATAATGTAAAAACTGTTGGAGCTTATGGGGTTTATTTTCCTTATGTTGTTGATGATACATCTGAAAGATTAGCATTTAAAGGTGAAAAGGAAATAAGAGTACCAAGAGGTGGAACTCACACAATAAAGAATTCCACAACACCATATTCTATGGGTGGAATTTCCGTAAGTAATATTATTTCTTTTGACCCATTGCCTTATGCAGAAAAGATCAATGATACTTCCGATTATGTAAGTGGTGATGAAACTACTTATACAAAAAGAGGAGATACAGTTGAATATAAGGTGACTATTACTAATCCGAGTATTAGATATAAGTGGTTAGGAGTGGAATTCAAGGATCCATTTCCAGAAGGTGTAACCTTATTAGAAGGTCTGTATAACAGTAAAAATTATGATGTAAGCCTTAGAGTTAATGGTGGAGATAAGGTTATAATTCCTGAAGATACTGCAAACGGAAGCAACCCATATTATTACACATATACTAAAGCAGAAGATCCAACTAGAGATGACAGCCCTCTTTATATTTATCTAGGTGATTTTCCTACAGCTACACTTAATGATGATGGCTCGGTAACCATGTATGAAGTTGAACTTACATTTACTACTATAATTGATAGACGTGCAGTAAGTCAATTTCCATTAACAACTGCTGAAAATATACTTGCAAATGGAGATAATATCGAAAATACCGGAACAGTTAATGGTACAATCTTAGACATTTATGATAGTACAAATACATTTCCATATGAAACTGATTACGATGATTATGATGATGATCCAGTATTTGATTCATATAAGGTAAGCTATATTGGAAATGGTGGTAAAACTTCTTTTGGAGATAGGAATTATGATGAATATTTTCTGTTTAATAAGAGTAGTACTGTAGATGATAATAAGGATGATCCATTTGAGTTTACTAGGTTACATTATTCATATTTAGGTCAGTGGTATAGTAAGCCAGCTATGGAAGAAAATACAACTTATATTTATGAAATTGGAGATACTATTAGTTTAGTTAATAATAAAAATCCAATTCAGTCAGGTTTTAGAACTGAAGTTGATGAAATTCAAAATGAATATACAGATTATTATCCGGATATTGATTTTAAACTATATGCACCATGGCAACTTCAAACTGGTTCTATAAGAATAAATAAAACCAATGGTTCAGGTCAACCTATAGGTGGAGCAAGATTTTTATTGGAAACATACGATGAAGATAATAATCAGTGGAAAGCTATTAGGTTAAATCCAACAAATAATGAATGGATTGATTTACCAGCTGATGAAAAATATTCAGGTGAAACCTTAGATACAGGAGTTCTTTTCTTTGGTAAAAATAATGAAACAGATACAGATAATACTTTGCCATTTGGAAAATATAGAATTACAGAGGTAAAAGCAGCAAGTGGATATGCTTTACTAAAAGAACCTATTGAATTAGAACTACCTTATGAAAAAATAAGTGATACTGATCCTAATGATGGATGGAGTTCTAAATATACAAATAAAGATGGAGATACTGTTTATTCATACAATAACTTAACCTATAACATTACTAATGTAGGAAGTTTTGATTTACCTAAAACGGGTAATGAAGGTAGACCATGGTTTGTATACTTTGGTGGAATATTAGCAATCTTCACATTAGGTTTTATAATTTATTTCAATAGGAAAAGAAAGAAAAAGATATTTAAAGAAACTAAATAAGTTGTTTTCAAGTGATAATTTAATTAGTAATTTCCCTTAATTATTTTAGGTTTTAAAATAAAGTGTGGGAATAGAAAACCGTGATTACTTTATTTATATAAATACAAAATATAGATAAATATCAATATATAACTATAAACAAAAGATTGAAATTTAAGGAGAGAATGATGAGAAACAAAAGTTTGTTTAAGAGAGCATTTGGTATGCTTCTCGCATTTGCTTTAACAGCCTCTATGATAATACCAGCTCAAGTTAAAGCAGCACCAACAATTGATGACACCCAAAAAGGAAAGTTAACAATCCATAAAACTGACCAAGATCAGAATCTGATTAAAGGTGCCGGTTATACTCTGTATAAAGTTGCAGATATTACCCAAACATCTGGAAAGATGGAGTATACATCTAATGTAGCTGGAGTTACTGTTACAAGTACAACTTCACCTTCAGTTTTTGAAAGTTACATACAAACAGGTTCACTTCAACCAGTTGGTTCTGAACAAGTCACTGATGGAACTAATGATTTAGTTTTTTCTAATCTTGATTTGGGAGTTTACTTAGTAAAAGAAACAACTACTCCAGATGGAGTTATTGCTTCTAATGACTTCCTTGTAAGTCTTCCTATGACAGATACTGATGCAAATGGAGATCAGTACTGGAATTATGAAATAACAGCAACACCTAAAAATAATGTTTTTGATGGTGCTTTATCAAAAACTATATCAAATGGAGCAGTTGCTTCAGGTAATGATGACAATGCTTTCTCTGCAGATGTAGGAAAAACAGTTACTTATACTATTTCAGCTAGAGTTCCTGAGGATTTCTATATCTCTGGAGATACAGGTAGAAAATATACTCAGCTAGACTTATACGATATTCCTTCAAATGATGGAATTGAAATTGATATGAGTAGTATAAAAGTAGTTATCTCTGACTTAACTGGCGATACAGATATTACAAATGATGTAACTATTGAAAAAGGAACACCTGCTGTAGGTGGTTATACTGCAAATGCAAATCGTGGATTTACTCTTTCATTTGTTGAAGGAACAGATCCTAACCAAGCACCTGTTAATGCAGCTGTTGTAGCTGGTTCTACAATTGTAGCAACTTATGATGCAGTAGTATCAAGTAACATAGTAGGTGATCCTGTAACTAACCATATTTTAGGTCAATACGATTATCCAGAATCAGGTGGACATCCAGGAACTGTTGATCCAGATCCAGATACTCCGGAACCAGTATTATCTTCATATGGATATGCTTTATTTAAAGTTAATGAAAATAATACTGCTCTAAATACAGCTGAATTTATTGTAAAAGATGAAAATGGTAAGTATCTTCATTTTAATGCAACGTCTACAGATTATACACAAGGAACATGGAGTAGAGTTGATGAGGCAGATGCAACAGTATTTACATCAGGAAACACTGATAAAATGCCTTTAGCAAAATTAACGGCTGATGGAAGATTTGAGATTTCAGGTGTTGCAGCAGGAACTTATGAAGTTATAGAAGTAAATGCTCCAACAGGATATACACTTCTTAAAACTCCAGTTTCAATTCAAATTAATGAAACATCAACTTCACATCAACAGCAAGGTGATGTAACAGTATATGACACAAAAATCACTAATGTAAAAGGATTTGAATTACCTGGAACGGGTGGTAAAGGAACTGTTTTATACTTAGCTTCAGGAGTTATCGTTATTCTTTTTGGTATCTTTATGGTACTTAAAGCTAAAAAAGCTGGAAAGAAAAACTAATATTTATAATTAAAGAGAATAATTCGAAAATATAGTTATTAAGTAATTGATTAATAATCTGAATACTATGTATTAAATAATTTGAACTAAAAATAGAATACAGAAGCCTAAAAACTTCTGTATTTCTTTAGGAAAAGAGTGAGCCATGAAAAAAATTATTTTAAATTTAATAGCTGTCCTTGTCCTCATATTTGGAATATCACTCTTTTCTTATCCTTATTTATCAGATTTATATAGCAAATATCATCAAGGAAAAGCTATAAAAGAACAAAACAAAGAATATGATAAACTCGAGGATGAAGAGATAAAAGCTTTGTTTAAAAAAGCTGAAGAATATAATGAAACTCTTTTAGGACAGGCAGAACTAATTGACCCATTTGACCCCAGTATTAAAAATACTAAGTCATATCCTTATGATAATTTACTTAATATTTCTGGAAATGGTCTTATGGGAACAGTTGAAATACCAAGTATTGGCGTTAATTTACCTATATATCATGGAACATCAACGGATGTTTTAAATAAAGGTGCTGGGCATTTGCAGCAGACATCACTTCCTGTTGGTGGAGTAAATACTCATAGTGTAATTTCAGCTCATACAGGCAGTAATATAGCCAAATTCTTTGATAATTTGCGAAAGGTAAAAGAAGGAGAAGTATTCTTAATCAAAGTTGCAAATAGAACCATGGCTTATAAGATAAATCAAATTAAGATTATAAAACCAAGTGATACATCTGATTTACATATTATGGATGGTAAGGATTATGTAACTCTTGTAACCTGTACGCCTTATGGTGTAAATTCTCATAGACTTTTAGTTAGAGGGGAAAGAACAGAATATATTCAAGGGGAAAATAAGATAAATCAAAAGTTATTTAGCAGTGATAAAATCATTTTTTATATTATAGCCATAATTAATTTAATTGGTTTAATGATGATAGTATTACATGTTTTAAAGAGAAAAGAGAGATTTGTTTTTGTAATATAGTAAATGAGTTATATTTAAAAATATAATTTAATTTTTAGGAGCGAATATGAAACGTATAAAAATTCCTATATTAATTATAATTCTGTTAGCAATATTGATTTTGCCATTTCAGAAGATATATGGAGAAGAAAAGAAACTAAATAGTTTATCTATACATGTTGATGATACTACTGGAGAAGCTCTTTTTGGTGTACAATTCTCTATTTTTCAAGTAGATACTAGTAATGATTATTATCCTAGTAGTACTCATGATGCTAAAAAGCATCTAATTGATAGTTCAAAACAGTCATTAATTACAGATAGTAATGGAGATGTAAGTTTTACAGATTTAAATGATGGAATATATTATGTGGTAGAAAATTTAGGAGATATAGAAACAGCAGGATTTCCTAACAATCCATTTTTAATTGAATTGCCTCATGAAGATGGAGATGGAAATGTTAAAATACAATTGAAATCTCAGGAATTATATATTGATCAATTTGTAAATAATGCTGATTATGCAGACTATGACTATGCGGCAATTAACAAGGCAAAGCACAAACCGGTCTTTACAGATGAAAAATTTGGATATACTATTCTTTCATATTTTCCAGAGGATATAGATGCCTCTGTAGGTGGACACTATGTTATTACAGATAAAATAGATAAAAGTATAACTGCTTATCCTGATACACTTAGGGTTTATGTAGTTCC
>JAISGP010000087.1 GCA_031263035.1 Lachnospiraceae bacterium
AAAGAGTTTATAAAATGTTTATAAATCAAACCGAATGGGATTATACCATAGGGTGGCTTAAAATACAATGTGCAAATATAGGATTATCTGTGAAAACTATACTTGTGTTGTATTCTACACGTATATAGAGAAAAACCAATAGGTTTATTATAGAAAAAACTCATATAGGGAAAGAGAAAAGAATTATAGCATTTTCATATATTGTACTTTTTAATGTAAATTTTAAAGGAGAGTAAGCCTACATTGTATATTTATGTTATAATATTTCTTGTGAATAAAGCTTATTGAAAATTAAAGCTATAAAACTGAATTTTTAATTCTAGTAAAAATAGAAAAATATTGTGAGAATTTTAGTTTTTAAGAAAGTTTATCACAAAAACAAAGTATTAATATATAAAACTACATATAATAAAATGCATTCGCATTCTAATAGATTGTATAAGTGTTATTACAATAATAAAACTGGAGAATAATAATGTCAAAACCTATAAAATTAATTGCAAATAATAAAAAAGCTTATCATGATTTCTTTATTTTAGAAACTTATGAGGCTGGAATAGAGCTTTTTGGTACAGAAGTAAAGTCTCTTCGTATGGGCAAATGTAGTATTAAAGAATCCTTTGTTTCCATAGATGGAAATGAAGTTTATATTAGAGGAATGAATATAAGCCCTTATGAAAAAGGGAATATTTTTAATAAAGATCCTTTGCGTGTTAGACGTCTTTTACTACATAAGTATGAGATACGAAAACTAATTGGACAGACTAAAGAAAAAGGAATAACCATTATTCCTTTGAAAGTTTATTTTAGCAATAGCTTGGTAAAAGTAGAAATTGGATTAGCTAAAGGGAAAAAGCTCTACGATAAACGCCAAGATATAGCTAAAAAAGATCAGAAAAGAGAAGCTGAAAGAGATTTCAAAGCAAGTTTTAAATAGAATAATAGGCAAATTGCAAAGTATTATTAATTAAGCTACTAAATATGGAAAATAAGGATTACTTAGTACAACAATATTCTTATATGTTTGAAAAGGTTAAAAAGAAGTAGATAGCTAATAAGATGAAATTTAGATAGAAGTAATGGGGTGACATATTAATGTATACAAGAAAAGATACGAAAGAAATCAAAATAGGAAATATTAAAATCGGTGGTGGCAATCCAATTGTTATTCAATCAATGACAAATACTAAAACCAGCGATATAGATGGAACAGTTAATCAGATTTTAGAGTTAGAAAAAGCAGGTTGCCAGCTTATAAGATGTGCTATTCCAGACGAAGAAGCAGCAATGGCTATACCTCAGATTAAAAGTCGTATTTATATTCCGATTGTAGCAGACATTCATTTTGATTATCGCCTTGCTCTTCTTGCAATTGCAAATGGAGTAGATAAAATTCGTATAAATCCAGGGAACATCGGTGATGCCAATAGAGTTAAAGAAGTAGTTGACGCCTGTAAGGGAAAAAACATTCCAATAAGAGTTGGAGTAAATAGCGGTTCCCTTGAAAAAGAGTATCTTGAAAAATACGGTAAAGTTACAGCAGAAGGTTTAGTAGAAAGTGCTATGGCTAAGGTTCATATGATAGAAGAAATGAACTATGATAATCTAGTAGTTAGTATAAAATCCTCAGATGTTTTAATGTGCGTAAAAGCCTATGAATTAATAAGTGAAATTTGCCCATATCCACTCCATGTGGGAATTACTGAGGCAGGAACACTCCTTTCCGGTAATATAAAATCTGCCATTGGACTTTCATTAATATTAAATAAAGGAATAGGCGACACAATTAGAGTATCCCTTACAGGAGACCCAGTAGAAGAAATAAAATCAGCTAAAATAATTCTCTCTACCCTTGGACTTAGAAAAAAAGGTGTGGAAGTAGTATCATGTCCAACCTGCGGCAGAACATCAATAGACCTAATTTCCCTTGCAAATAAAGTAAACGAAATGGTAGAAAATATTGATGCAGACATAAAAGTCGCAGTAATGGGGTGTGTTGTAAATGGACCGGGAGAAGCCAAAGAAGCCGACATAGGAATAGCAGGAGGTAAAGGAGAAGGCCTCATAATAAAAAAAGGGGAAATCCTTCGCAAAGTTCCAGAAGAAAAATTGCTCGATGAACTTATGAAAGAAATAAAGAAGTTAGAAAAATAGAACGGAGAATTAAATTGAACCAAGTTAAATTTTTTGACGTTTTCAATTGCCTGAAACCCTACAAAGAACTAAAAGACTATTTTGAAGACACCTATGTAATTCGTGTAGTTGCATCCACTAATAATAAAAACTACCACGTATTTATAACATCAGACCATATTATTCCTAAAGATAAGGTCTTTGAAATGGAAGAAGCAATATATAATGCCCTATTTGCAAATAAAGATAGAAAAATAAAAATCCATGAAACCTTTAAACTTCAAGGAGTATACACACCGATAGATATATGGAATGAGTATTTTAACTCAATTCTTCTAGAAGGAAAAAGTAAAAGTGAAATTTTATATCAATTTCTTAAAACTGTAAAAGTAGTATCAAGTAGCGAGAATGGACTAAAACTTAAGGGAAAAGATTCTTTAGTATTTAAAGCTATAAAAACTGAAGCTTATAATTTTCTTGAAGACATCTTTAAAAATAGATTTGGAAAAGATATTACTTTAGATATAGGTTATGAAGAAAAAGAAGATGAGATGTTAAAGTTTAGGTCTCAAATGATTGTTCAAGAATTAGATGAAGCGAGAAATGTGGTTCTTGAACAAGAAGAACAGACAAAAGAAAATAAAAAAGTAGAAGCTAACCAAGGAAATAGTGAAGATAAAGATAACGAAAGCAAATCGAAAGATAAAGTTTTAGAAGGTGGTCTTAAATCATTTGCTAAAAATAAAGGTAAGTCTAAAAACAATTTTTATAAAAAAAGTGAAGGCATGCTTACCCCAGAAGACGATCCAACTATACTTTGGGGAAAATGGAAGAAAGAAGAAGAGGAAAAAATATTTGCACTGGAAGATGTAAAAGATGCAATAGGTGTCTGTGAAGTTGAAGGTGAAATACTAAGTATAGAGAAAACTTTCATGCCTAAAATTTCAAAGTACTTGATAAAGATTTTGCTAACAGATTACACAGATAGTATTAATCTTAAGGTGTGGCAAAAAGAAGATGACATGGATGCCTTTAATGAAAAGGTAAGAGAGCATAAATTTGTTAAAGTAAGAGGAGTGGCTATTTTTGATACCTATGATAAGGAAATTGAAATTACATCTCCTGTGGGAATTAAAGAAATTAAGGACTTTAGAAACAAAAGAGTTGACAACGCCCCTGTAAAAAGAGTTGAATTACATTGTCATACAAATATGAGCGAGATGGATGCAATTGATGATGTAAGTGTCTTGGTTAATCGTGCTCATGAATTTGGACATCAGGCTATAGCAGTAACTGACCATGGAGTTGTACAAGCATTTCCAACTGCTAATCACGCGGTGGAGAAATTTGGGGAAGAGGATCCTTTTAAAGTAATTTATGGAGTAGAGGGATATCTTGTAGATGATGTGGCAAAAATTGCTAAAAATGAAAAAGGTCAGAAATTGTCTGATACCTTTGTAGTTTTTGACATTGAAACAACAGGCTTTAATAGAATTAGCGATAGAATTATTGAAATAGGTGCTAAAAAAGTAGTAAATGGAAAAATAGAAGAAGGCTTTTCTGAATTTGTTAATCCCCAAAGACCTATCCCCTTTAATATTGTTAAATTAACAGGCATTAATGATGCTATGGTTAAAAATGCTCCAAGTATTGAGGTTATACTACCCAAGTTTTTAGAATTTGTAGGTGATGCAGTTCTTGTAGCTCATAATGCAGATTTTGATACAGGATTTATATTTCAGAATATGCGAAATCTGGGTTTAGTTCCTGATTTTACTTATGTTGACACCTTAAATTTAGCAAGAGTTTTAGTTCCAAGTATTAGTAGTTATAAGTTAGATAGGGTTGCTAAAGCCTTAAATTTAACTCTTGAAAATCATCATAGAGCAATTGATGATGCTACTACAACAGCGGATATTTTTGTAAAATTTATAAGTATGTTGGAAGAAAGAGATGTTTTTGACTTAAAAGGCATAAATCAATTAGGAGATGGAGATATAAATAAAATAAGAAAAGCTCCTTATTTTCATGTGATTATTCTAGCGAAAAATGAAACCGGAAGAGTAAATCTATATAAAATCATTTCTGCCTCTCATTTAGATTATTTTGCTAAAAAACCTCGTATTCCTAAGTCTCTACTAAAAAAATATCGAGATGGACTGATAGTAGGTTCGGCTTGTGAAGCAGGCGAGGTTTATCAAGCTTTGCTTAATAGTGAAGAGGAAGAAAAGATCGCGAAACTTGTGGAATTTTATGATTATCTTGAAATACAACCGGTTACTAATAATGAATTTATGATTAGAGATGATAGGGGAAGATTTCCTAATATCAATACTATAGAAGATATTCAAAATATGAATAAAAAAGTTATTGAATTGGGAGAAAAATATAATAAGTTAGTAGTAGCAACTTGTGATGCTCATTTCTGTGACCCTGAAGAAGCAATATATAGAAAAATTATTCAAGCAGGTAATGGTTATAAAGATGCTGATGAAGGAGCCATGCTTTATTTTCGAACTACTACTGAAATGCTAGAAGAATTTGAATATCTTGGAAGTGAAAAAGCTTTTGAGGTGGTAATTACAAATACCAATAAAATTGCTGACCAAATTGAAAAGATGTCACCGGTTTATCCTGATAAATGTCCTCCTGAGCTTCCTAATTCTGAAGAGAACTTAAGGAAGATTTGCTATGATAATGCTCACGAAAAATATGGTAATCCACTTCCTAAGATAGTAGAAGATCGTCTTGAAAAAGAGCTAGCGTCTATTATTGGAAATGGTTATTCAGTTATGTATATAATTGCTCAAAAGCTAGTCCATGATTCAGTGGAACATGGATATTTGGTAGGCTCTAGAGGTTCAGTAGGTTCCTCTTTTGTAGCTACAATGGCTGATATAACAGAAGTTAATCCTTTGTCTCCTCATTATTATTGCCCAAATTGCAAATATTCTGATTTCGAATCAGAAGAGGTTAAAAAATATGCTGGTACTTGTGGATTTGATATGCCGGACAAGGTATGCCCTGTTTGCGGTAAACCTTTAAAGAAAGATGGCTTTGATATTCCTTTTGAAACTTTTCTTGGCTTTGACGGAGATAAGGAACCGGATATTGACCTTAACTTTTCTGCAGATTATCAAGCAAAGGCACATAGCTATACAGCGGAGATTTTTAAAGACGGCTCTACTTTTAAGGCTGGAACTATAGGCGGTATAGCGGAAAAGACAGCTTGGGGTTATGTAAAAGCATATTTTGAAGAAAGAGAGATTTCAAAAAGACCTGCTGAAATTGAAAGACTTGCCAGTCATATTACAGGTATAAAAAGAACCACAGGTCAGCACCCCGGAGGAATTGTAGTCTGCCCTGCCGGATATGATATTAATCTTTTTACTCCGGTACAGTATCCTGCAAATAAGGCAGAAAAAGGTGTTATAACTACTCATTTTGATTATCACTCTATAGATCATAACTTACTTAAATTAGATATATTAGGTCATGATGATCCAACAATGATTAAGTACTTAGAAGAGTATATTACGTCAGATTCTATGCCTAATGAATACAATGAGAACAACCCTTTTAAAGCCACATCAATTCCTTTAGATGATAAAGGAGTTATGAAACTTTACGAAGGAACTGAAGTTTTAGGAGTTACACCGGAAGAGATTAAATCTCAAGTTGGAACCAGAGGTGTGCCTGAATTTGGAACTAACTTTACCATGCAAATGATTGTAGATGCTAAACCTACCACCTTTTCTGCTTTAGTAAGAATTTCCGGTTTATCTCATGGTACAGACGTGTGGGTTGGTAATGCTAAAGACTTGATTTTATCTGGGACAGCAACAATTTCTACGGCTATTTGCACGCGTGATGATATTATGACTTTCTTAATAGAAAAAGGACTTCCAGCCTCTGATTCTTTTAAGATAATGGAAAGTGTTAGAAAAGGTCGTGGACTTCGCCCAGAGTGGGAAGACTTAATGAGAGAATATGAAGTCCCAGAGTGGTATATTGATTCATGTAAAAAGATAAAATATATGTTTCCCAAAGCCCATGCAGCTGCCTATGTTATGATGGCGTATAGAATTGCCTATTGCAAATTAAATTACCCTCTTGCCTATTATGCAGCCTTTTTTAGCATAAGAGCTAAAGCCTTTTCTTATGAAATAATGTGTATGGGAAAAGAAAATTTATTAGCTCATATTGCAGAGTTAGAAGGAATGGATAAACTTTCTAAGAAAGATGAAGATACATTAAGCGATTGCTATCTTGTTCTTGAATTTTATGTAAGAGGATTTACTTTCCTACCTATAGACATATATAAATCTAAGGCAAATAGATTTGTTATAGATGGAAATAGTCTTCTTCCATCATTTAACACAATAGATGGAAATGGAGATACTGCCGCTGAATCAATGGAAAAAGCAGAAGCTTTAGGTGAATATCTTTCTGTGGAAGATTTTCAAAATCGTACAAAGGCAAATAATACTATAGTTGAAAAAATGAGAGCTCTTGGTATTTTTGAAGGGTTAAAGAAAAATAATCAAATGAGTTTATTTGATTTTTAAAAGTGAATTTTCTATCATTTCCTTTGAATTATAGTTTTTATTGTTTTATCATAGAGGAAGTGTTAAGAACTTAAACAAAGAAAAGGAATTGGAGGTACGTTATGAGCGAAACATTTAATGAAAAAGTAAAAAAACTTATTGCTACACCATCTATTTATAGTGGACTTAAGGATTTGGCTAATGAATATTTAGCATCTGTTGGTACAGATAAAGAAGCTGGACTAAAAGAAAAACTTATTGAAGGCATTAAAGAATCAGTTATGCCTATTGAGGAAGTAATAGATTTTATGGGTTCAGATCTTGCTAAAGAAAAGATGGGAGATCAAGCTAAAGAAATCCATGACCATGCAGTAGAAGTACAAGCAGCAGGCGGAAAGTTCTGTGACTGCCCAGCTTGTTCAGCAGGCAAAGAAATACTAGATAGTTTAGATGATTAAAATACTTAAAGTACTTTAAATATTTAAAAAAATAGAGATAGCAGGTAAATTCTGGATTAAGGAATTACCTGCTATTTTTAAAGAAAAATTATTTGAAAAAATTTTTTAAAACTAGCCTAAAGTTTAGTCAACAAATCTAATAGCTTTTTCTTTATAGAAGAAGTGTATTCAGGTTAAATTAATCTATAAAAAATTAAATTGGTTTTTTATGAAACTTAGTAATATCCCACATACAGATATTATGTGGTTTTATCTCTGTTTGTATTTTTAAAGTGTCATTAACAGATTCAAAAATTGTTCTTTCCTCAGGTACTATAGCGTTTTTATAGTAAGAAATCTGAGATCTTGAGGGGAGTTTAATATCCATAAAATAATCTAGTCGCTCAATGTTGCTGGCACGAAAGCCGCCGATTAAAATGTCTAGCATACTGCCATGATATCTATCCAGCAGGTACCTAGAAACTTTGTATATTCCGGGTTTTACGCCGGCTATTTCAAAGGTTATATCAATATCATTTGTTTCCTGAAAAATATTATATGTATCTTCAAAATTTACAGAATGGAAGGTAGTTTCAATCTGAGCATTATTAAAGTGGGCATAGTTAAATGTAAGGATTTGGTAATGATCTTCCTCACTTTTAGTGACTATATAATTTTTACCTTGATATATTAAACTTTTCCCTAAATTGACAAGTAGTTTTAATGCATAATAAGAGGGCATATAGATTCCATCTTTGTCAATTAATCCTCGTCCCCAATAAAAAAGTAAATTAGAAGCATTTTTTTTACTAGAAAAAGTCTTATCACATAAGACACTATATCCAATGATATCTGCAACATCATATAATTCAAGTAAAGTTTTGCAAATAAAAGTCCCTTGAAAACAAGTCTGTTGTATAGGTAAATTATGAAGATACAAGGAGTCAAATTCTGTAATAAAATATGGGATAGTAGTATATTTTTCTAGTTCATTTTTTATTGCAATACTTTTTTTAGTTATAAAATCAGGGTCTTTAGTATCACAATTTGCAGTAGTTGAAACAAAGTTAAATTCCGATAAAATATCAGGATTTGATTGTAATATATCCCTTATATGTTCTATAGAAGTAGTAATATTAAAGCCAATGCCACCAATTTTAGCATCTGGAATATATGATTGAATTAGCTTTTTGATTTTTCGATAATTAGTCATATAGTTATCAATTGTTTCATTAGGGGATTTCCATAATTCAAAAATCCATTTATTACACCAAGACATAGGATAATGTCCGGTAAAATATGAGAGTAGAGAATTTAGTAGTTCAAAATAATTCTCATTTATAATAGCTTTACTAGGCATTGGAATTTCATTTTTATATTTTACAGTGGCAGATTTTGATAGTTCAATAAAGGGTATAAAATCGTTTTGATATAGAAAATCAAATATTTTTTCTATATTCATAAAGTTATCTACATTTAAGGTATAATCTTTAGGTACTAATGAGTAACTAATTAAATCCTTTATTCTTGTGTAAGTAAAATTAAGAGTTTTCTTTGTATCTAGAACTATGTCTCGGAAGTCTTTAATTAACAGGTTTTTAGCATTTTCTATATTTACCATTTTGCAGAGATGATTATCTATATTCTTTACAACTTTATTGGAAAGCTTAATATGAGAAATTACAGAAATAGGTGTTTTATCTTCTGGGGAAGAGGACATAGGAAAACAACTATGCTTTATAGCATCTTCTCGAAGTTTTCCCGGGCTTATACCATATGCTTTTTTAAAGGCATTAATAAAAGAGTTTATACTTGAAAATCCACTTTTTAATGCAATATTTGTAATACTTTCATTTGAAAGTAACACTCCACGCTTGGCATGAGCAAGTCTAATATTGTTTAATAAGGTGATGAAGCTTATACCAAAATGTTTTTGTATAAATTTTCTAACATATCCGGTAGATAAATATAAAGAATTGGCTAAGGTATCTATAGTTATATTATCAAAAAAGTTATTTTCTATATATTTGTGTATTTCTATTATACGCTGGTAATATTTTGAGGTTTTTGATACAGCCGGTAGATTTATATTTATCGTATAATTCTCTTTGATTTCTGCAAATAACTTATATAATATACTGTTTAGCATTAAGGTATTTATTTCATTATTTGTAGCAAATTCATTGTATAAAGTTACAACAATATTTTTAAGTTTAATATAGTCTCTATCTACTTCTCTTTTTGAATC
>JAISGP010000028.1 GCA_031263035.1 Lachnospiraceae bacterium
GTTTCACGACTATCCTCCACAGTAACGGTTACCCTTTTATCATCTTTTACATCTGATAAGAAACCTTCTGTATCACTTTCTGTCATCCATCCAACTAGAATGTATTCTTGATTTCCATCTGTTTCAACTCTAGCTGCCAGCTTTCTTACATCAAAGTTAGTTGACAGAGCACTTAATCTTCTTCTGGCTGATTTTAAAGCTGCTGCATGATTATTAATTACATCTTCAATATCTTTATCATACTTATCAATCTTTTCTGCAATTTCTTCAAGGCTAAGATTTAAAGCAGCTAAGGCTTCTTCCGGAGTACCTGCATATTCATCATTAATATCAATTCTTTCAAATTTTAATGAATTGAAAATACCATCAACTTTTCTTGCATCTTCATTTGCAACGAAATAGCAACCATAGACATAACTTTCGGTTCTTGTACCTTCAAAGAATATTCCATAAAGGTCATCCATTAGATATTTCCATAATTTATCGTAATTATCTACGGAAATTCTTCCAAATCTAACTTCCATAAACTTATAATTCATAACTTTATGAAAATCAAAATCCAATGAACGGAATGGTTCGATAGTATTTATCTTTCCTTGAACCTCATCTTTGGCTTTTTTCTGAACTTCTTTCTGTTCATTTAAAGTCATATAATCATGATTAACATCACGAATTAATGTAGTGATTTCATCTAAGCTCTTAGGTTCAACATCCATTATCGCCTTATCATCTGTAATAAGAGCAACAAATTGTTCTGCCTTATTTAATAAATCCTTATAAGGATTAACATCAACAAAAGGAAGTAACGAATCAGTTGTACGAAGTTCTGTTATTGCATTTTCAAGTTGCATCTCATATTTTGAGAGGTAAACATCACAGACCCTATCAATATCATCTTGTGGACCTCTGATATTTAAAAACTTCATTTTTACAATCACTTACATCTCACCTCCTAAGTAGGATAATATTTCACGGCTTCCAAGCCCATATCTTATACCTTCAAGTGCCACCGTGATTTTATTTATCTCCAATTCTTTCATATAGAGATATGTATGTATACTTGCAAATGAATATGGATTTTTAACTCTATCAGTTTTAAAAAGAGCCGTTAATAGCTTATCTGATGCCTTTTCAAGATTAACACCAGCTTCCATATTTATCTTCTTTGCATACTTAGTTGTTTCAAGTACATTATAGAACTCTTCAATTGATGGAGCTTCCACCAAAGCTTTAAACTCATCAATACTTAATGAATACTGAATAGGAATTGTTAAAGCATATATATCAGCAACCTTCATGTGATAATATCTTTTAGCTCTATATATCCATTGAAGATTCATTAAATCTACTTCTGTTCCCATATCTTTTTTGAAAAGAGCTATATCATCTTTTCCCATATTCTTTCTCTGCTTTTTCCAAATAGTAGAGTAATAATAAATCTGAAGAGTAAGGTCATAATCAAAAAGATTAGCATCTTTCGCATCTGATAACTTATGAAGAGGATCATAATATTCTGTTCCTTTCAAATTATCAACTAATTCTTCAATGTTAGTTGATGTGATCAATTTTTCAATTGATATTTTAGAGTATCTATCAAAAAATGGTCTTCTATAATCAATATCAAAAGGTTTATCATAATGGTTAAATACTATTCTTAAACAGTAATTGATTAAATCTACTTCATAACTCATTAAATATATTTTCAAATATTGTCTTTGTTTTAAATTTGCAAATTTTTCTAATTTAGAAAAATCTTCATATAATGATAATATCAACATCTTCTCTACATGACGTCTGTGATAAAGGGAAGAATCCATTTGATCAATAAAATCCTTATATCCAGGTTTTTCACGCAAAAACGCAATTGCCTCTGGAACATTTCTAAGTCCTGCAATTGCTTCATAATCTTTGTCAGTAAGAAGCTTCGATGTCATTCCACGAATCTTCGTTACTATAGCACCGTAAGTAAGTAAGCTACCCATGTAAAGCGCCTCCATTTTTATTTCAAATATAATTAATTTTTAAAATCTTATAATAACTTTTTCAAAACTACTTTAAACTACTACAATTAGCCTGTTACAAAAACTATATTTAAGCAATATCTATTTACTTATTAGAAAACTACTTTCAATTTCTAAGAAATATTGATGCTTAGATAAATTATAACTTCTTTTATTCTAAGTCTTTTTTAATAGTTCTCATAATCTAAATATCTATATCACTTGGATTAGTTTTGAATGGAAGTTATTCGCTTTAATATTTCTGCTGCATACTCACTGTGGTGGTCTTCATATTCTTGTTTTAATTTCTCAATTGTATCTCTATTCTTTTCCTTCTGTTCAGCAAGATATGCATTCATAGAATTACTATGTTCAAGCTTAATTGCATTAAGCTTTGACAAGGTTTCTTTTTCCAAGTCTGCATCAAACTTATCTCGCTTAGTTTGAATCTCTCGCTCAACTTCTTTCTTTCTATCATCTGCTTCTGCAACAATGGCTTCAGCGGTCATCTCAATTTCACTTATTTTTTCTACATGTCTATTCATTTAGAACCGTCCTTTCCTAAAAGGCATAAATCCTATTGTTAAAGTCAAAAACACGGATTTGTTCTTTCTAAAACATTTTATATATAATACTCCTTTTTATCAAAAAAACCATAGCAAAAACTACCAAAATATGTTTTATTTTAAATACAAATTTTCTGAATAATTCACGAAAATCCTATCTTTATTAACTTTTTATAAAATATGATTTTTCATAATCTCAAATTATGTACAAATGATGATTTATTCTATTATATTACTATATAGCTATATTCTTAACATTTTGTGCAAAACATTCTGGATTAAAAAATTTATACTTAATTACAAATATATTGTGTTTATTTTTGATAAACAATTATATGATTTTTTGCACACCGGTAGTTTTGTGTCTTTTTTCAATCATTCATCTCAAAAAACTAACACACAATTTTAACCATATTAAAAACATTCTATGAATTAAGATTGTCTAAATCTGAACTTTATACTATTATATATGAGTTGTTTTTTTTATAATGGAATGAATTTTGTAATAGTACTTTTAAAATTATTGTATTTTCTACTATATTCCTATATTTTTATTTACAATGAAGAAAAAATAGACTTCGTATACTTAATAGCTATTTTATTACACTTGGCTGTTTTAATAGTATGAGTTTTAAAGTTTCTAAAAATAGAGCAATATTTAGTTTAATTAAATTTAGGAGAATTATAATTATGAGATTAAGAAATATACCTAGAGCAAATGAAGTACTTGCCACGTCCCAATATGTAATTAATAATCCAAAGATACTTTCTGGAAAATGGATAGAAGAATTTGGAAATAATAATCCTATATATATTGAAATAGGTATGGGAAAAGGTAAATTTATAATAGAAAATGCTATTAAATATCCTAATATTAATTTTATAGGAATTGAAAAATATTCAAGTGTATTACTAAGAGCCGTTGAAAAAATGGAGGATATTAACCCAACTATAGAAAATTTACGATTTATATGTATTGATGCCAAAGAGTTGAATGAAGTTTTTGATCCTTCTGAAATATCAAAAATATATTTAAATTTTTCTGATCCTTGGCCTAAAGCTAAACATGAAAGAAGACGTTTAACCTCTTCTGATTATTTAAAACTATATCATAGTTTTCTTAAAGATAATGAAACTCTTGAATTTAAAACTGATAATAAAATTTTATTTGATTTTTCTGTAGAAGAATTAGACAATTCACCATACTTTAATTTAGAATATGTGTCTTACGATTTACATAAGGATATAGATGAAATGAAGAATAATATTATGACTGAATATGAAGAGAAATTCTCAAGTATGGGAAATCCTATTTTTAAATTAATCGGGAGAAAGAGTAATTAGCGTTTCTTTACGTAAAAAGATTGGAGCATACGCCCCAATCTTTTTATATTCTATACTCTATATTTTCAAATAAAAATTTTTAAATTATAACTTATACTTTTCAGACTTCAAAGTCAAAATTGTATTTATCTTTTCTCCTGGCTGATATTCTATAGTTACTTTATCCCCATTTGCAAGATTTATTGACTCTGGAAAGCTTACAATAGAAATATCATAAATCTTTGTATCTCCCTTAAGAGTTATATAATAATGAGAATTTCCATCTACAACAATTGGCGTAATCTTCTCTACACTTCCCTCTGTAGTCTCAATCTTTTTCTTTTCTGACTGCTCTTTATCTTTTATTCCATTTGTGCTTAATAATTCCAGATATTTCTCTTGACACTCTGATACAGTATCTCCAATACCTACTATCTGATATTTTTGAACATTAACCATAGCATATTTCTTTACAAGTCCAGAATCATCTTTTAAAGAAATGAAATATGTTGGCTCTCCTGAAATATTCAAAAGAAGTGGGAATGTAGCATCATAATTTAAGTTCTGAACCTGTCCTTCAGCACTCTTCATTGCGGAGCTTTCAGTTGCACCTTCTACCGTATAATATTTTGTCTGCATGGTTCTTTGATTTGCTAAAACAAATCCAACATTACTTTGGTCTCCATTTACAGAAGTAACACCTGTGTACATCCACACATCATCATCTAATGCTAAATAATTATATCCATCTGTTGCTTCAACACAATCTTTTTGTCCAAGAACACTATTTAAAAATCCATGTTTTAATGAACCATGATAATTAAACAGATTCACAAGTAAATCTGCTGAAAAAACTCTGTCCACCCATTGTGGCACATCCTTTATAGCATAATCTTTACATTCACCTGTTATTGCATTGCAAATAACTGCTCTTCCAACTGTCTCACCGCCAAATAAACCAATATTATATTTTTTAACAGGAGCTATCCAATATGGTGTTCCTTCTTCATCTATTTCAAAGCTTAAATCACCATAAATATATGTAGGATGTGCAAATCTAAGGTGTCTATAAATATTTCTATTAAAATGATCAGATGTAGTATATTTCATTCCATCTTTTAATTTAACAATTTCTGTAGCTTGAGTTGCCATATTAATTCTAATATATGCCGGAATACCTTTGTTTTGATTAGTTAACCATTTTATAACACTGGCATATTTAAGTGGAGAAACTCTTACAGGATTTCCCTTATAATTAATCTGAGTATATCTATCATCAGCTTCAAATTGAGAAACCATATCAACCATGCTTCCCATTTTTCTATCACCTAAAAGTTCTGCTGTTGACTTATCTAAAATAGGAATTTTACTAAACTCTAGTTCTTTTACATCTTTAGCAAAGGTACCATTTTGAACAGGCATAAGTTTTTGGTATTTATTTGCATTTATTATTGGAGAACTAAGAATTGAACCAATAATAAGGGCTAAAATAGCAATTATTAAAATATATTTCAATATATTACTTCCAGGATGAGCTTTAATCTCCTCTTTTTTCCATGAAATATGCTTTTTAGCTGTGTAAAATACAAACACTAATCCAATTAGCACTATTCCTAGTAACCAAGTTCCTGTATTGTGAATATTTACAACAGGAAGTGCTACATAATAATAAATAGCTAAAATTATCAATATTATGGGAATTAATGTCCACTTATGTTTAAATGTAAATTTAGGCATCTTAATATCAGGCTTTTTAAATCCACCCTCTTCTGCCATTTTTCTAAAATTGCCACCCATTCCAGGTCCAAAATTAAATACCATAACCTACCTCTATCTTTCATAATTCTGTTTTAATTCTGTATCTGCTTATTCTAACACGTATTTGAATTTAAAAGAAGAAAGATAACCATATTTAATTTATTTTTATCAAATTTACTTGAAAAACTCATATCTATATTTCAACTTTTTTAAATCATTATACTATAACGACCTTTTCGTTGCATATTTGTCATATACATAAAACTATGATTGTTTTTTCGTAAAAACAACACATTTTATGTATATTATTAAAAAACATTTTAAACAAACTGCCGTCAAATCAAAGATTTGCGGTAATTTTCTTGTTAAAATAAGTTTTCTCTTTATTCAACTTTATTTTAACTCAATTCAATTTTTAGGAGGAAAACATGAAAACATACAAAATCGGCGTACTTTCAGGTAGCTTAAGAAAAGATTCTTTCTCAACAAAAGTTGCTAAGCATCTTATAGCAAATGCCCCAGAAGGTTTAACTTTAGAACTTATGGATTTAAGTAATCTAGGAGTATTTAACGATGACTTTGAAGCTAATGAACCAAAAGCATGGAAGGAATTTAGAGATAAAGTAACAGAATTAGATGGATTTATCTTTGTTACTCCAGAGTATAACCGCTCTTTCCCAGCATTACTTAAAAATGCTCTTGATATTGCATCACGTCCTTCTACTAACAGATGGAATGGAAAACCTGCCGCAGTTATAGGTGTATCTCCAGGAGCTCTTGCTGCAGCCATGAGTGTTAATCAAATTAAACAACCTATGACATTCTTAAATTTAGTTTTAATGAATTCACCGGAACAATATATTGGACACGCTGGAGATTTATTTGATGAAAATGGTACAATGACTCAAGAGTATCGCATTAATGCCCTTAAAGACTATATGGATAAATTTCAAAGTTGGGTAGAGAAGATTGTAGGATAATAATAAATACCATAATATCTTTTTACAACGAACTTAAGGAAAAATCTTTGATTTTGAGCTAATAAATTAATTTTATTTTAGCTAAATAGATAAAGCATTTTTACTTTATCACAAGAAGCTTGCTACTTGTATTTTAAAATATTAATATTTAATAAAGATTAAAAGCTCTGGTAATAATATCAATTTAGTAGATATTGTTACTAGGGTTTTTTTAGAAAAATGAATTTTTTAGTAAGTAATCTTGCATTTTGGCCGAGATTGAGAAAGTTTTTTCAAACATATGACTGTTTTAACAAAAGAAAATTTCATTTTAATCATTTTTCTTTATATAAACATATGACAACAGGTTTTAACTATCCAAACAAAATACTTATCCTCATTTGCAATAAAAAAATAAGCTTAAATATGCTTAAGTAACCTTCTTCATCAAATAAAAAATCCTTCTGACAATATATTGACTTTCTTTACTTGAAAAAATCAATAAATTTGTATTGAAATAAATACATTTTTTATGAATATCTACAATATTTTTGTATAAAACTAAACTTATCTTGACTTTTAATTGACAGAATGAGATGATTATACAAATTTGATTATGAAAGTGAGGGCAATTGAAATGTCAAAAATTGATTTAAGTCAATACGGTATTACCGGAGTTACAGAAATCGTTCATAATCCATCTTATGATGAATTATTTACAGAAGAAATGAAACCTGAATTAGAAGGTTTTGAAAAAGGTCAAGTTAGTGAACTTGGTGCAGTTAATGTTATGACTGGTATTTATACAGGTCGTTCTCCAAAAGATAAATTCATCGTTATGGATGACAACTCTAAAGATACAGTATGGTGGACTTCAGATGAATATAAAAATGATAATCACCCTGTAAGTGAAGATTCATGGAAAGTATGTAAAGACCTTGCAGTTAAAGAACTTTCTAATAAAAGACTTTTCGTTGTTGATGCTTTCTGCGGTGCAAATGAAGATACTCGTCTTGGAATTCGTTTTATAGTTGAAGTTGCTTGGCAAGCACACTTCGTAACAAATATGTTTATTAAACCAACAGCCAAAGAATTAGAAAACTTCAAACCTGACTTTGTTGTATATAATGCTTCAAAAGCTAAAATTGATAATTATAAAGAACTTGGACTTAATTCAGAGACAGGTGTTCTTTTCAATATTTCATCTCATGAACAAGTAATTCTTAACACATGGTATGGTGGAGAAATGAAAAAAGGTATGTTCTCTATGATGAACTACTATCTTCCACTTAAAGGAATTGCTTCTATGCACTGTTCAGCTAACACTGACCTTGATGGTAAAAACACTGCTATCTTCTTTGGTCTTTCTGGAACAGGTAAAACTACTTTATCTACAGATCCTAAACGTCTTCTTATTGGAGATGATGAACACGGATGGGATGATGAAGGTGTATTTAACTTTGAAGGTGGTTGCTATGCTAAAGTTATCGACCTTGATAAAGATTCAGAGCCAGACATTTACAATGCAATCAAACGTGATGCACTTCTTGAAAATGTAACTGTAGCTGATGACGGAAAAATCGATTTTACAGATGGTAGCGTAACAGAAAATACACGTGTTTCTTATCCAATTGACCATATTCAAAATATAGTTAAACCAAAATCTGTAGGACCTGCTGCTAAGGATGTTATCTTCCTTTCAGCTGATGCATTTGGAGTACTTCCTCCAGTATCTATCCTTACACCAGAGCAGACAAAATACTACTTCTTATCAGGATTTACAGCTAAACTTGCTGGTACAGAACGTGGAATTACAGAACCTACACCTACATTCTCTGCATGTTTCGGACAAGCTTTCCTTGAGCTTCACCCAACAAAATATGCAGATGAATTAGTAAAACGTATGGAACAAAGCGGAGCTAAAGCATATCTTGTAAACACGGGATGGAACGGCTCTGGAAAACGTATCTCAATTAAAGATACTCGTGGAATAATTGATGCAATCCTTGACGGATCTATCAACAAAGCAGAAACTAAAAAACTTCCATTATTCAACTTTGATATCCCAACAGAATTACCAGGAGTTGATACAAATATCCTTGATCCACGTGATACATACGCAGACGTAAAAGATTGGAACGTAAAAGCAGAAGACCTAGCAGGAAGATTTATCAAAAACTTTGCTAAGTACGAAGGGAATGCAGCAGGAAAAGCTCTCGTATCTGCCGGACCACAACAACTATAATTCCTA
>JAISGP010000034.1 GCA_031263035.1 Lachnospiraceae bacterium
TGGAATTGACTTTTATTTTGATGACAATGGTTTAAGAAATATTGAGATTTCTAATGGTCTTGCCATAGAAATTCTTGATTATTCATATGAAAAAGGAACAATCACTAAAATTGCTGTGAGAGTAGGAGATGGAACTGAATTTGCAAAAAATATTTATACTTTAAAAAATATGAACCATCCAAAAGCTTTTTATTTTGGAAGTAATGCTCAACAAATAGATAAGAGAATTCATGAAAATATTTCAAATAAAGAAATCATCCAAATTGTTAGACGAGGCGAAGCCCCTGCAAAATAAAATTAAGAAGATATTGGATGAAAGTTAGATTTAATATGGAACTTGTTATAAGTCACTTATGTGTAGCTGTTTTGGATAAAATGTATTGAGAATATGTAATAACTTGCCAATAAAAAGTATTCATGTTATCATAAGCACTGTAATTAATATTAAGATATTATCAGTAAATAAAAGAATATTCGAAATAACTTTGATTAATGATATTTATACTAGGTGGGTTATTATTTGGACAGTTATACAGTTTTTGGTATTGAATTACTGTGGGTAATCCTTTTGGATTGCCCATTTGTATTAAGTAGTGAATTATAAATACAATAAAAAAAAGGAAAACTAATTTTGGATAAAACGAATTTAGATGAGATTAAAAGTAAGACATTTGAAGCTTTAGATGTTGAAAATATGGATGAGTTAAAAGAAAAGGGAAAAGAGATTTTAGAGGATACGGAATTCTCTAAGGATATAAGATTTATTCAAGATGATGTTGAAGAATACGAGGAACCGGATGAGGCTAAAAAGTATTATAGCAAGCCTCCTAAGATTTCTCATTCACCATCTAAAATAAGGATTTATTTTCTTAGAGGAGTTACTTATTTTTTAGTAGTGGCAGCTTGTATTCTTCTTTACTTTTTGATGCTTAGATTTGATAAAGTTAGTCAAACTATATCCGGTATAGTTAAGATTATGGAGCCGGTTATTTATGGGTTTGCAATTGCTTATTTGTTAAATCCCATAGTTAAAAGGGTTGATAAGTACTTAGTTCCGGTTCTTAATAAAACAAAATTTAAGAAAAAAGCTAAATCTATTAGTAGGGGAATTGGTGTAGCAGCAGCATTATTAATTTTTATTGGAGTAATTGTAATATTCTTTAACCTTTTAATTCCAAGACTTTATGATAGTGTTTATAATCTTGTTAAGACAGTTCCTTCTGGCTTAAATCGAATGATGGATAATCTTAACAATATAAAATTTGATGATTCTGTTCTTGGAAGTATGATAAAAGCTGCTATTAAAGAAGGTTCTACATCTCTTCAAAAGTGGCTTAAAACAGATTTGCTTGGGCGTTCTAATGAAATTGTTGCTAATCTAACATCTGGAGTTATAAGCGTAATTAAAGGTTTTTCAAATGTTTTAATTGGAATGATAATTTCTATTTATATGTTATTTAGTAAGGAACATTTTTCAAATCAAAGCAAAAAGATAGTTTACGCTTTGTTTAAACCTGAAAGATCTAATTCAATTTTACATTTTTCCACTAAGACAAATGAAATTTTTGGTGGATTTATAATTGGAAAGATAGTGGACTCGATAATTATAGGAATTTTATGCTTTATAATTATGTCTATTTTTAGTATGCCATATGCTATTTTAATTAGTGTAGTTGTTGGTGTTACCAATATAATTCCATTTTTTGGACCTTTTATTGGAGCTATTCCAAGTGCTTTGTTAATATTGATTGTTGATTGGAAAATGGCAATTTATTTCATAATTATGATTTTATTATTACAGCAATTTGATGGGAATATATTAGGTCCAAAGATTTTAGGTAACAGTACAGGATTATCTTCATTTTGGGTTATTGTTGCAATTCTTTTAGGTGGAGGCCTATTTGGATTTGTGGGAATGATAATAGGTGTTCCTGTATTTGCACTAATTTATTATATGATAGAAGTATTTATAAATAGTAGACTTGCTCATAAGGGGCTTCCCATTGATACCAATAAGTATAATGGTGATAGTTATGTAGATGATGAAGGAAAGTATCAGGGCAAATAAATTTGCAATAGAATTATAGTGTTAGTAGAATAAAGTTCTATAGTAAAAAATAATAAAGTAGAATTATAGTTGAATATAAAATATGGATGATATACTAAAATAAATTTCAATAGAATTATAGTAATAGTTGAATAAAATTGTATTATGAAAATTTAGAAAGTTACTGTATATTTAAATATAAAAAATGTAAGTTATGTTTAAATAAGTAACTTGCAAATAAAGTAATAAGTAATTAAATAAGAAAATGATATAAAAGGGGAATGAAAGTATGCCAATTAGGGTACAGAATGATTTACCTGTAAAAGGAAAATTAGAAGAAGAAAATATATTTGTAATGGATGAGCATAGAGCTACTCATCAAGATATTAGACCAATTCGCATAGGACTTTTAAATCTTATGCCTTTGAAAGAGGATACGGAACTTCAGATTTTACGTTCCTTATCAAATACACCTCTTCAAGTAGATGTAACTTTTGTATGCGTTGCTTCTCATCAGTCGAAGAACACACCTACTAGTCATTTGAATAAATTTTATCAAAAATTTGATGAAATAAAAGATGAAAAATTCGATGGATTTATTATAACTGGGGCACCTATAGAAAAACTTCAATTCGAGGATGTAGATTACTGGGAAGAATTAGTGGAGATAATGAAATGGACCACTACCAATGTTACTTCAACTCTTCACCTATGTTGGGGAGCTCAGGCAGCTTATTATTATCATTATGGAATTGATAAGGTAGATTTGCCAGAAAAATTATCAGGGATCTTCAGCCATAAGGTTGAAAATAGAAAGATACCTCTTGTTCGTGGCTTTGATGATATTTTCTATGCACCTCATAGTCGTTATACAGATGTTCCTATTTCTGAGATTGAAAAGAATGAGGATTTAATTATTCTAGCTAAGGGTAATGAGTCAGGAGCATTTCTTGTAATGTCTAAGGATGGAAGCAAGATTTTTGTTTTGGGACATCCAGAGTATGATAGAATTACCTTAGACCAAGAATATAAAAGGGATTTAGGCAAGGGTGAACATCCTAAAATGCCTAAAAATTATTATCCAAATGATGATGATAACAATAGACCAATATTAAGTTGGAGAGCCAATGCAAATAATTTATATACCAATTGGTTAAACTATTATGTATATCAAGCAACTCCATATGATTTAAATTCAATAGAATAAAAAAATAAAATGGTTATATATAGAATTTCTATATGTAGCCATTTTTTGATGTAAGTATTTACCTATTCAGAGTACATTATATGATTTTGTTTAAAGAAAGTGACTTTTTATAATACATAAATAACAGAACACTTTGTGTTTTATATATTATAAAAAAAGAGGTTATATAGTTATATTAAGCTTAAGTGATTTCTTAAAAACTATGAATTAACCCTAGTATAAAAACCAGTATAATTTTTATGTATTTCCACTACGAAGTCAAAGATGTTCGGCTTTGTACACATATAGAAATCATCCATTGGATATATATTTTGAGTATTGGGATTGAAGAATTTTTCACCACCATTAAACCTAAGTTCTTTGCATTTTTCTTCAATATTTTCCATTTCATTTCCTTCTAAAAGGCTTTTTATATATTTGGCACAAAGTTCATCTTCAGTAGTAGGTTCTATCCCCGCTAGTCCCATTGGAACAAGAGTTACAGTTTTGGGGTTTTTCTTTTTAATATAATTTGCAATGGCTTTTGCATTTACAATACTTCCGCCTATAATGGCTGAAGCATTTTTAGCATTTGCAACCCCTTTTGTTCCGGCACTTGTAGTATGAATTATAATCTTACCTTTTAAATCTGCATCTTTTGTTTGAGAGGGAGAGTTACCGAAGTTAAAGCCATCACACATTTTGCCATGTCGTTCTCCAATTAAGATATAATCAGGATTTTTTTCTTTATATGCAAATGCTTCTTCAACTGTTCCCACAGGAATGATTTCTTTTACCCCTTTATTGTATAGGTAACACTCAAGTGAAAATGCTCGAAAAACATCTATAATTACAGTAAGTCCAGTTGCTTCTCTGGCACCATCAATTAAACTTTTAATCTCGATTTTCATAATTTCTCCCAATGTTATATCTATTGTGTTTTTTTAGTATTTTAACTTCTATTAAGATATAAGCAATATTGTTTTTACTTATTTATTAGATTGTAGAGTGTTTAAATAATTATGTATTCAAGCCTTAGAATTATATAATAATAAAAGGTGATTTATTTTTCAGCTGCTTGATACAAAACATAAAAACAGCATATATTATAGTGCATTTTATAGGATTTTTAAATAAAAAAATAAATAACTAATCAAATTTCGACTAGTTATTTATTTAAGCTTAAAATGTAAAAGTTACTTCCGGATGTAATCACAACAAACAGATTTTTCTTTTACAATAACCCTTTATGTAAAACTTACTTCCGGTTATCATTATATAGTTAATCATGGAAGAAAGGATTATATATGAATTATTCTCATTTAACATTGGACGATAGAAAAGAAATCCAAAATAACATTGATAACCGTATTCGTAAAAGTATTACTGCTAAAAAGCTTAAAAAAGATCCAACTACCATTTCTAAAGAAATTAAATTACACAGGTCTTTTAAACCTCGTAATAAATTCAACAGTAAATGTATTTGTTCTAAAATTAAATCTTGCAAAAAGCCTCGTAAGTATTGTTCTGAGCATTGTAGTAACTATGTAGAACTTCGATGTAATGATAGAGATAAATTTATTGGTTCTTGTAATCATTGCTCTTATTTAAACAGTTGCAAACTTGACCATTACTTCTATAATGCAACTAATGCCAACGAAGAGTATCTTTTTCATTTATCTGATGCTCGCTCTGGTATTAATCTTTCAAATGCTAGATTGACAACTATCGCTTCTACCATTGCTCCTCTTCTAAAAAAGGGACAATCTATTTATCAAATATTAACCAATCATCCTGATATTAATCTTTCACCCAAATCCCTATATAACTATATCGAATGTGGTGCATTTAAAAAGTTTGGTATAGATAACTTTTCTTTAAGAAGACAAGTTTCAATGAAACCTAGGAAAAAACTTAAAATAAGAAAAGAACCTATTAACTACGCATATCACACTTATATAGACTATTTAGAGTTTGTTGCAAATAACCCGTCTATACCAACTACAGAAATGGATACTGTTTATAATCAACCAGAAGGTCCTTATATTCAAACCTTTTCTTTTCAAAATACGGGTTTAATGATTGGTTTTCTTCATGCAGAAAAGACTTCAAATAGCATGGCATCTACTTTAGATTATTTAGAAAGCACTTTAAATAATGATTATCAAAAACTTTTTAGTCTGATATTAACTGATAGAGGCTCTGAATTTGAGAAAATAAATCTATTTGAAAGAAACATGGAAACAAATATTTTTCGTACAAATATTTTTTATTGTGATCCTCAAATGCCTAGCCAAAAACCTCACGTTGAAGTAAATCATAATTATGTTAGAGATATTATCCCTAATAAAAGAGTGCTTAAAAAAGTAACTCAAAATGACATACAGCTTATGTTTAGTCACATAAACTCTTCTCCAAGAAAAGTACTAGGTGGCAAAACTCCATATGAAGTGTTTTCATTTTTTTATTCAGAAGATATATTAAATAAACTTGGAATAATTAAAATAGAACCTGATGATGTAACGTTGCAACCTTATTTACTAAAGATTGAATAAATTAGACTAACACTAATTTATTCAATCAACAAAATTTCAATCCATGATTAAGCATAATACCAAACATTTAGAGTAACGGAAGTAAGTCTTTCACAAAAAAAATTTTACCTTCTATTACATTAGTTAGAATACGCAAAAATCTTGAACCTGAACTTAACTTTACACAATTATAATAAAAAACACAATATAATACACTTAAATAAATTATGTAAACGGAACTAAATCTTTCATCCGGAAGTTAGTTTTACAAACGGAAATAACAATTTCATTTCACCGTTATTTATTTAAGTAAATGCTTACTTCTTTACAAAGTCAGAAAAGACTTCTGTTTTGTGTCCACAGTGCATATCGCAATTAGCACAATTGCAACCACATGAACTTTTGCCATTTTTTTTATCTTTGAATAGCTTATATACAACTAAACATACTATTGCAACAATAATTAAAGATACTAAAACTTGCCCCATATATTTACCTTATATAATGATTAATTCATTATACTTACCTTTCTAAATGCGAACCATTATCATTTACAATTATGTTATATCACGTATTTGCAAATAAATAAATACCTATTTGCAAATTTTTTCAAAAAAAACATAATGCGAACTGAAAATCTAAACAATGGAGTTAATGTTTTACGATAAACCGTTGTTAGCTTAGTATGACATTAAGTCATTTAATTATATTACAGTTTATGGTATTAGATGTATTGTAGTATAAATATAGAAAAAACCTGTATTTCAGTTTGTGAGATACAGGTTTATAACAATATAAAATATAACTATTTTTTCGCAACTTCAACTAAGAAGAAGTGTGCGTTTTCTTTTGATGTAATATTGATTTCTTTTTCATCTGTAATTTCCATAGCATCTTTACCGCTTAAAGAAACTCCATTTACATCAGCTTCTCCTTCGATTAATGTAAGATAAACCATACGACCTTCATTAATTTTAAAGTCAAGAGTTTTTCCGGAAGTAAGATAAGTAGAATAAACATTTACATCTGAGTGAATTTGTATAGGGGCTTTATTTGCACTATTAAAAGAGCTAACCATATGAAGCCATTTATCTATTCTATCATTCCAATTAAATCTGAAATCACCATAGTTTGGCTTATAGTTGTTTTTATCTGGGAAAAACCATACTTGAAGAAAGTGCAAATCTTTATCTGCGTGATTTAATTCGCTATGCCATACTCCAGTTCCGGCACTCATATATTGAGCCTGACCTCTTGTAAGAGTATGTTCATTCCCCATACTGTCAGCGTGAGAAAGTTCACCGTCAATTACGTAAGATACAATTTCCATATTTTGATGTGGGTGAGGACCAAATCCCTCTTTAGCTTCAACATGGTCGTCGTTAAGTACTCGAAGTACACCAAAATTTATATTATTTGGATTATAATAGCCTGCAAATGAAAAATGATGTGTGCTATCAAGCCAGCCTTCGTTGCTTCTTCCCATTTTATTATGGTCAATTTTTTTATACATAGTAATCCTCCTAATTTTATTTTTTTATTATGATTGGTTAATTCCTATAGAATTAATAGTAGAATATTATTTTTCTACATTACTTTAAAAATTTTTATTTTTTCGAAAATGAAAAGCATTTCTCAAAAAAAGTTCAAAAATTTTCAAGTAGGTATAGATTAATATAAATCTGTGAAAAGGAAGAGACTTTATTGTGTATGCAATATGTACAGTTTAAAGCGAAAATGTGTATAGGTTTTTGAATAATTAATATATAAAAGTATTGACTATTTTTAATTAATTTTCCAGTATGAAGAACACTTTTGAAATATTATATTAAAAAGATTAGATAAGGGATAGACATATTTATGTATTCTCTTTAAGTTGGAAATATAGGAGAAGTAACTGCAGTTTGAGATAAAAAACTGATTTAACATTTTATATACTGTACTATTATTGATAATATCTATTCTTTAATAAATCTTAATTATATGGTATTATTCTAATGTTGTTTATTTTATAAAAATAAAATATTGATATGTATGTTGATGCCTTAATATATAATACAGGCATATTAATATAATTAAATTACAATAAGGGGGAATTTTTTATGGGAATGACAATGACACAGAAAATACTTGCAGGAGCTGCCGGTTTAGATTATGTAGAAGCTGGACAACTTATACTTGCAGATTTAGACGTAGTAATGGCAAATGATATTACCGGTCCTATGGCTTTACCAATATTTTTTAAAATGGCAAATAAGGTTTTTGACAAAGATAAAGTAGTTTTAGTTCCAGATCATTTTACTCCAAACAAAGATATAAAGTCTGCGGAGAATGCTAAAGCCATTCGAGAATTTTCATATTCTCAAGGTTTAACTCACTATTATGAAATCGGGCAAATGGGTGTTGAGCATGCTCTTCTTCCTGAAAAAGGAATTGTAGTTGCAGGAGAATGTGTAATTGGTGCAGATTCTCATACTTGTACTTATGGTGCCTTAAATGCTTTTTCAACAGGAGTAGGAACTACAGATATTGCATCTGGTATAGCAACTGGTAAGGCTTGGTTTAAAGTTCCTTCAGCAATTAAAATTGAAGTAACTGGAAAACCTAAATCATTTGTAAGTGGTAAAGACATTATGCTTCACTTGATTGGTCGTATTGGTGTAGATGGTGCATTGTACAAATCAATGGAATTTATGGGAGATGGAATTAAAAATCTTACGATGGATGATAGATTTACAATTGCAAATATGGGTATTGAGGCAGGAGCTAAAAATGCTATATTTATTTTTGATGAAAAGACAAAAGAGTATATAGAAAATCATTCAGATAAAAAATATAAAACTTATGAGCCAGATGAAGATGCTATATATGATGAAACTGTTGTAATTGATTTAGCAAAGGTTCGTCCAACTGTAGCTTTTCCTCATTTGCCAGGAAATGCTCATACAATTGATGAAGTTGAAGCTATGGATAAAATTTATATAGATCAAGTTGTTATAGGTTCTTGTACAAATGGAAGAATTTCTGATATGAGAAGAGCTGCAGCTGTTCTTAAAGGACATAAGGTAGATTCCAAAGTTCGTGTTATGATTCTTCCTGCAACTCAAAAGATATACAAAGAATGTTTAAATGAAGGACTAGTTGATATATTTATAGATGCAGGTTGTTCTTTTAATACACCAAGTTGTGGTCCTTGTATGGGCGGTCACATGGGTGTTCTTGCATCAGGAGAAAAATGCGTTTCTACAACTAATCGTAATTTTGTAGGTCGTATGGGGCATGTGGATTCTTTGATTTATCTTGCAAGTCCAGAAGTGGCAGCAGCAAGTGCAATTAAAGGATATATTGCAAATCCAGAGCATATAAATTAAAGTTATTAAAAATAGAGTTAAAGTTTAATTTGAAATAAAGGGAAAATAATATTATTTGTTTTTGTTAGATAATTGAAAAAAATCCTTAAATAAAATTTTTTATATTTTTAACTAAAGATAAGATGATAAATAGAAATTATTTTTAATAAATCGAAAGGGTGGAAGAATATATGATAGATAAGGGAAGAGTTTTTAAATACGGAGATAATGTAGATACTGATGTTATTATTCCGGCAAGATATTTAAATTCATTTGATGGAAAAGAATTAGCAGTTCATGCTATGGTTGATCTTGATCCTACATTTGCAGGAAGGGTACAAAAGGGAGATATCATTGTAGCAGGTAAGAATTTTGGCTCTGGTTCAAGTAGAGAACATGCACCACTAGCTTTAAAAGAAGCAGGAGTTGGGTGTGTTATTGCAAGTACATTTGCAAGAATTTTTTATAGAAATGCAATCAATATTGGACTGCCTATTGTGGAAAGCCCAGAAGCTTTTGCAGGTATAGAGGATGGTGATGAAGTAGAAGTTGATTTTGATTCAGGAGTTGTGACTGATTTAACTAATGGTAAAACATTTGAAGCTGTACCATTTCCACCATTTATGCAAGAACTTATTAAAGCAGGTGGACTTGTTAACTATGTTAATTCTAATAAGTAAAATAAAGTAAATAGTGTAAAAAGTGACTACCACACTAGCTAAAAATTTATAGCTAATGGTAGTCATTTTTTTTATTAATTCAAATTTCTGCGGTGGCAGAAATTACCTTTTTAAATATTTTTATATTTTAATCGGTGGAAACTTCCTTGCGGAAGTTCCTTTTTATTGTATAGAGTTTTGATCTATTTACTTTTTATTTTATTAAGAAAAGAATTTCTTTGGTAATTTAATGAACAAAATAATTATGTTTTATAGAATATTGGATAGGTGTATATTATGACATTTTCAACAAAGACAAGGTTTAATTTTGCGAAAATATCATATAGATTTGTGCAATTATACAAAAATATATAAAAATATGATAAAAAGTTTAGATAAAGTTTGACGTATGATACAATAGAAACAGATATAAATCAAGTAAATAATTAATAAACAAAAATTCTAAAACAAGGTGCTTGAGAAAAATATGAAGAAAAAACATAAAATATTGATAATGATATTTATAATAACAGCATTTATTATCCTGTTGATTTATTTGTTGACAAAAAATGAACCCTGTGATGAGCAGTGGTATTTAACCGGAGATAGCAAATATAATTTAGATATTAAAGCAAAAGAAATGTGGAAGTATTTAAATAAAACAACCAATAAGAAAAAAGTTACAGTTGCAATAATTGACGAAGGGGTAAATATTAATAATAAACAAATTCAAAAATCGATATGGTCAAATTCTAATGAGATTAAAAATAATAATAAAGATGATGATAATAATGGTTTTGTAGATGATTATAATGGGTGGAATTTTTGCGATAATAACAATGATGTATCGGATATAAAAAACAGTTTAAGTTCTCATGGTACTAAAATTGCTGGAGTAATGGTTGCGGATAATAATAAAGGAAAAATAACAGGTATTTGTTCCAAGGGATTAGTTCGAATTATGCCGATAAAGGTTATCTCTGCTGATGATGATATCATAAATGTCGAAACAGGAAGTATAAAAAATTTAATTAAAGCTATAAAGTATGCTGAAAATAATGGTGCTCAAATATGTAATATAAGCCTTAATACAGATAAAGAAAATATCGAACTTAAAAATGTAATGGAAAAATCAAAAATGTTATTTGTTGTTTCATCTGGAAATGGAGGTACTCGAGGGAAAAATATAGATAAAATAAAATCCTATCCTGCCTCTTGGCAACTTCCAAATATGATTACAGTTTGCAATTTAAAATCAAATGGAAGAGTGAATTCAAAATCAAATTACGGAAAAGAAAGTGTGGATATAGGTGCCCCGGGGACTGATATATATGGTTTAGATAATTATGAAGAGTACTCATATGGAACAGGGAGTTCTTATGCTGTTCCAGTGGTGACGGGGTTAGCAGCGATGATTTATTCTTGTAATACAGGGATTACAAGTGAAAAATGTAAAGAAATAATATTAAGTTCTTCAAAAAAAGAGAGGGGGATAGAATTAAAAGTTTCGAAAGGTCGTGTATTAGATTGTGCAGAAAGTATTAAAGCACTAGTAAAAATGGGAAAAGGAGATTAAAATAATAAAAAAGTTAATTAAAGATTTGATTGCAATTTTTGTCGTTATGGCTGTTGTAATAACTTCAATATCATTGCCGAGTTTAAGAATTCAAGCAGAGGAAACTACAAATCCACCAGAAGTACTAGGAGTTGAAAATAGTGATAAGGTTGCAGATGAATTAATTGATGAAGAAAATATCAAAAGTAAGCAAGTTGCTGAAGAGGTAAAAGATGATGTTGAAATTGTAGAAGATATTGGTCTTCCTGTAGAGAATATTGAAGATGTTTCTTATGAAGATGGAGAGGTTAGTTATGAGATTGCTTTAACTGACGACCTTACTAATGAAATAACTGTGGAAGAGCAAAGCGATGGTGACATTGTTTTAAATTGTACAGAGGGGTCTATTGAAAATAATGTTATCTTTAATAGTGATGGTACAGTGTATATTGATGGAGAAGAAGTCACTATTGAAATTGAAGATGATATAATTGATGAGGACGAATATACTGAAGAAGTTCTTCCTAGTACGGGAGGTCTACAATGGTATAGAAGTGGTAAAGCTCCTTCTTCTGTAAAAAAGGCAAGCTATGGTAAATATAAAGAGTGGTGGAGATGTTCTAGTATTAAGTTGCAAAAACGTATTGGCTCAATTGCCTCAAGTGTATTATTAAGTGTTATTTCATTTTATTGTATTCCAGCGAAACTTGCAGCAGTAGTATCTTTCGGTGGTTTAACAGGTGCCCTATCAGATTTAAAATCAAACGATCCGAGAAGTACTAGCATATCGTACATTGATTATGTTGCTCGGGCAAAAAAGAACGCAAGATATTATAAAAATAAAAGATACTTATATTCGAGAAAAGGCTTTAAGGGTCATAGAGAGACTGTATATGCATATGGTATAATGTTATAGGAGGATAGTATGAATAAAAATCATAAAACAATTGATGATATCTTCACCGCATTGGTTATTATAATTCTTTCAATAATTGCTATCTTTTTTGTACCCACTACAGGTTTATTTATTGTTAGGTGGTTTGTTCGATTTGGCATTTTTTATGGCTTTTGGTTTTTATTCAAAACTGTACTTCCGCCTTTCAACAAAAATCACAGTGATGAAAGTGAGGATAATGTTGAAAAAAATATTTCTAAATAATAAATGTATTGAATTGATTATTTGAATTAAAAAGTTAAATGTAGGACGTAGAGATATATAACGGAGTTGTATATATTATTGGTGAGCAGAAATGGATAAGATTAAAAAATGGTACAAAAAGAATAGTAACAAGATAGAGAAATTCTTTATTTATATATCTTTTTTTATAGTGTCACTTCTTTATTATATTGATAAAGGATTAGATGCTAATCCACTAATACGTTTTATTTCGTTGTATTCATTGTTACTTTCGAGCTCTCTTATAATTTCACCCATTTATAACTTGATAAAACCCAAAGAGGATAATAGTAATTAAAAGTGATTTAATGTACAAAAAAGTGACTATCACAATAGCTAAAAATTTTAGCTAATGATAGCCACTTTTTTAATAATCAAATTTCTGCGATAGCAGAAATTACCTTTGAAGAAAAATATACAAACAAATATCTTAGTCTACAAGCTATTTTAAATATTTTTAAAGCTCCGTATCTTTTGAAGATAAAGATATCTGCCTTATTTTATAGAAATAGAAAATAGCAACAGGTATAAGGGCTCCTGCCCAAGCAAGAGGACTTGCCCATGAAACACCTGCAAATCCCATAGATTTAGCCAGAATTATGGCAGCAAATGTTCTCATTATAAGCTCCATAATTCCGGCAAGAGTAGGCACAATAACTGATCCTAAACCTTGAATAGTATTTCTTAAAATAAAAAGTAGCGATAGGATAACATATAAAGCTCCATTTATCTGAAGATATGTTTGAGATAAACGAAGTACCTTAGGTGCTGAAGAAACGAAAAAGCCTGAGAGCTGATAGCCTAAGAATACGTTAACTAAGCCGATACATATTGCAAATGATACAGAAATAAGAACACATTGGAATACTCCTGATTTAATTCGCTTTATTTTACCTGCTCCATAATTCTGGGCAGTGTAGGTTGCCATAGTTAATCCAAAAGAGTTCATAGGTTGAACAGCTATTTGGTCGATTTTTTGAGCTGCTGTGTATCCGGCAACGGCTACAGTTCCAAGTCCATTTAGAACAATTTGCAAAATAATAGCCCCTATAGCAATAATGGAAACTTGAAATCCCATGGGGAGACCAAGTTTTATATGAACTTCTAAATCATGTTTTGATACTTTAAAGTCTGATGGTTTTATATGAAGAATAGGTAGCTTCTTTATAATGTAGATTACGCAAAGTATATCAGATACAAGTTGAGCAATAATAGTAGCGTAAGCGGCACCTTCAACTCCAGTGTGAAGAACTAGGATAAAACCAAAGTCTAAGATAATATTTACAATACAAGCAACAACTAGGAAAATTAAAGGTGTTTTACTATCTCCTAAGGCTCTGATTACATTTGAAAGTAAATTAAAAGCAGATGTGGCTAAAATACCTAGAAATATAATTATAAGATATTTATATGCACCATCTATTATAGCTTCCGGTGTTCTCATCATCTCCAAAATTTGTCTTGTAAATAGTCCTGTAAAAACCATGATTATAATAGAGAAGATAAAGGTAATCCATATTCCGGCACCAAAGCTTTTTCTTACGCCTTCTTCATCCCCTGCCCCAAATCTATTGGCAGTTATGATGGTTAAACCTGATGTTAAACCTTGAATTAGTCCAATAATAAAGAAGGTGAGACTTCCGGTACTTCCAACAGCGGCTAGTGCATTTACACCTAGAGTTCTACCTACAATCCAAGTATCTGCCATAGAATAAAGTTGTTGAAAAATATTTCCTATTAAAAGTGGAAGGGTAAAAGCTATAATAAGTTTTGCCGGACTTCCACTAGTCATTTTTTTAGTCATAATATACCTCGTGTATCAAGTTTCACTACTATTTTAGAGAAGTAAAGTATAAAAAACAAGGTGTAATATTGACTATATTATACCTTATTTTTATTAGTTATTTGCAATTTGTGCTAATTAGATTTAAAATGTTACTTATGTTGTGTAAAAGAGATTATATACTTTATTTGAAAGAATATATTTTTACCTTAAAAATCTAAATATTTATAGAAAAAAAATGACTACTTTTTTTGAAGGGAGAATGGAATGATTAGATTTAATTGCGATTACTTGGAGGGAGCTCACCCTAAAATTTTAAAAAGACTTATGGAAACAAATATGGAGCAGACAGTTGGATATGGAGAAGATGAATACTCTATAAAAGCCAAAGAGAAGATTAAGGATATTTGCGGTGATAAAAATTTAGATGTACATTTTTTAGTTGGGGGAACTCAAACCAATACAACAGTAATAAGTCATGCATTACGTCCTCATCAAGGAGTATTTGCGGTAGAAACCGGACATATAAATTGCCATGAAACTGGTGCAATTGAAGCTACAGGTCATAAAGTTATTGTTCTTCCCGGTGAAGATGGAAAAATGCAAGCCTGTGAAATAAAGAAATATATGGATAGCTACTTGATTGATCCTAGTTTTGAACATGTTGTTCAGCCTAAGATGGTGTATATTTCTCAAACTACAGAGGTAGGTAGCCTTTATTCGAAGGCAGAAATTGAGAGTATTAGACGTGTTTGTGATGAATTTAATCTTTATCTTTTTCTAGATGGAGCAAGACTTGGATATGCACTAGAAACATCTGCTAATGATATGGATATTCCATTTATCGCTAAAAATACTGATGTTTTCTATATTGGAGGAACTAAAGTAGGAGCTCTTTTTGGAGAAGCGGTGGTTATTTCAAATGATGATTTAAAGAAAGATTTTAGATATGCAATTAAACAGCATGGTGGCATGCTTGCTAAGGGTAGACTTTTAGGTATCCAATTTTTAGAATTATTTACAGATGATCTTTATTTCAAGATTTCGAAAAATGCAATTGATATGGCAAGACTTTTAAAAGAAGGATTTGAGAATTTAGGTATTACTTTTGCAGAAACTCCTGCTTCAAATCAAATTTTTATTATTTTGAATAATTCTTTTATTGAAAAATTACATACTAAATTTGATTTTGAATATCAATATCAAGTAAATGACTTTGAAACTTGTGTGAGATTCTGTACATCATGGGCTACAACGAAAGAAAATGTTGAAACTTTATTGAAATTTATGAAAGAAAATATATAGGTGTTTTATGCATATGCGAGATAGGGTTAAAAGATTACGAAACAAAAGAGAGAAACTTGACGCCTTAAATCTTAAGCCTAATATTAAAGTATCAAAAAATGAAATAAAATGTAACTGCATTAATTGCCCTAATGCTTGCAAATTAAAAATATCTCTTGATGAAAAAGGCAATTTGACAGAGGTTATTGGTAATAAATGTTTTAAAGGATACGCATTTGCAGTAGACGTTGCAAATGAAAATGCTAATAAATAATCCTTATTATACTAAGTAATGGATAGTAATATTTTTATTAATGTATTAATATAAAAACAATATTAAATTTTTTAGGAGGAAGGCATTATGAAAGGTAACATTATAGTAGGGCAATCAGGTGGACCAACAGCAGCTATTAATTCATCTCTAGCCGGAGTTTTTAGAACAGCTAAAGATAGAGGTGCTAAAAAAGTATACGGTATGATGCATGGAGTGCAAGGTCTTTTACAAGAAAGATATATTGATTTAAGTGATCATATTAAAACAGAGTTAGATGCCGAACTCTTAAAGAGAACGCCGGCTGCATTTCTTGGTACTTGTAGATATAAGTTACCGGAGATTCATGAAGACAGAGATGTTTACGAAAAGATATTTGGTATATTAGAAAAACTTGAAATAGAAAGTTTTATTTATATAGGCGGAAACGATTCTATGGATACCATTAAGAAACTTTCTGACTATGCTATTATTACCGGTCATCCATGTAGATTTGTAGGTTGTCCAAAGACTATAGATAACGATTTAGCTCTGACTGACCATACCCCAGGATATGGAAGTGCTGCTAAATACATCGGAACTTCTGTTAAAGAGATTATTCGAGATAGTTTTAGTCTTGAATATGATAGAGGTTTAGTAACTATTGTTGAGATTATGGGACGTAATGCAGGTTGGCTTACAGGTGCAGCAGCTCTTTCTAAGGGTGAAGATTGTGCAGGACCGGATATGATTTTCCTTCCTGAACTTCCATTTGATTTGCAAGGCTTTTCAGATAGAGTTAAAAAGCTTCTTAAAAAGAGAAAATCAGTTGTTGTAGCTGTTTCAGAAGGAATTAAAATTGAAGGTGGCAAGTATGTATGTGAGCTTGGACAAAGCTCTGACTTTGTAGATGCTTTTGGACATAAACAGCTTTCAGGTACTGCTGCATATTTAGCTAATTTTATTGCGGGAGAAACTGGATGTAAGGCTCGTGCCATAGAGCTTTCTACACTACAACGTTCTGCATCTCATGCAGCATCTAGAGTAGATATTCTTGAAGCTTATCAAGTTGGTGGTGCAGCAGTTAAGGCAGCTGACGAAGGTGATTCAGGAAAGATGGTAGTTCTTACAAGAATTTCAGATGATCCATATCAATGCGGAACTGAAGTAAAAGATGTTCATAAAATTGCAAATGATGAAAAGGTTGTTCCAAGAGATTGGATTAATAAAGAAGGCACATATGTTACAGATGAATTTATTTCATATGTAAGACCTTTAATTCAGGGAGATGTAAGTCCAGTAATGGTAGATGGTATTCCAAGACATTTATATGCACCAACGGAGTTATAGAAATCTAAATATAACAGTACAGTAAGATTGAAAAAATAAGCTGTTTTTGTTTTGAAAATGAGCTTGAAAAAATTATATAGTTGATGTAAAAGCACTGCAGTTTTGTAGTGCTTTTATTGTAGATAAAAATTTGAGTATGAGGATAAAATAATAATACAGGGATTTTTGTCTATTTAATTTAATTACTATTATAAGATGAGAAAAGTTTTCCTTAAAAGTGATTAGATTTAGTTTTAATTTGCTAAAAATATGATAAAATATAGTAATTATAACTTGCGTGATTAAATGATATATGTTAACATTAACATACCTTTTTGGTATGTTAAAGCCAAGGAGGTTAATATGGGAGAAAAGGTAAGGATTTATACGAGGCAAAATGACAAGACTTTAGAACAATTTAATAGGGATGGAAGAGTTATTAATGACAGAAGATATGTGGAGAAGCATTTTGGGGATATTGCACCACTATTTATGGAAAGTTATGATTGGTTTACTAGGGAAGCCTGTAAGATGGTACCGAAACCGGAGGATGTACATGCACCTATTTGGGGATCAATAAGTGTAAAAAATTGTCTTAAACCGGTAGATAATACAGTAATTTATATACTTGAGATAGACAAAGATAAGGTTGTATATTTTGACGAAGAAAAATGGGATTACGTTTTAAACCGACTTTATTTGCCATTAGATAAGGAAGATGAGAAGAAATATCTTGAAGATTTGGCAAGAAAAGGTTTTAAAAATAGATTTTTATATGCAGATGATAATTTGAAAAACAAGTTTCCTCTAGAAATAAGAAAGATTAGAGATAGTTGGCAAAGAGTTTTTCAAATAGATAATTTTTCAATATTAAATGTATGTGGCAATATTTGGGAGATAAATAAAGAAGATGTAGTTAAAATAGTTTATCCTGGAGAAGATATTCTAAAGATTGTGGAAGGTATGGATAATTCCGGATTTGAATTAATATAAGGATATTAAAAAATCTAACTTTATTTTTATAGTCATATGATAGTGATATAAGAAGTTTAAATGGAGTAAGATGATAGAATTAAAGTAAAGCTAATTTAATTAAATCTTTGGTTTTCACTAAAGTAAATGTAAAAGTAAGTAGGTACAACAAGGAGGACATTATGGCAGTTTTTAAAAGAGTAGAAGAGTTAATAGGAAAGACACCACTTGTGGAGCTTTCTAGAATTGAAGAGGAAGAGGGCTTAGAAGGAAAACTTTTAGTCAAATATGAAAGTAAAAATCCCGGCGGAAGCGTTAAAGATCGAGCTGCTTTAAATATGATATTAGTAGCGGAAGAAGCAGGAAAGTTAAAACCGGGTGCTACGATTATTGAGCCTACAAGTGGTAATACAGGTGTTGGTTTAGCCATGCTTGGAGCAAGAAGAGGTTATAAGACTATATTTACTATGCCTGAAACAATGAGTGTAGAAAGAAGAGCGATTTTAAAAGCATATGGTGCTGAAATTGTACTTACTGATGGTAAGGCTGGTATGTCAGGAGCTATTGCCAAGGCAGATGAATTAAATAAAGAAATAGAAGGTTCTATTATTTTAGGTCAATTTGTAAATTCATCTAATTCTGATGCACATTTTAAAACTACCGGACCGGAGATTTGGGAAGACACAGAGGGACAAGTAGATATCTTCGTTGCCGGTGTTGGAACAGGTGGTACGATAACGGGAGTTGGACATTATTTGAAAAAACAAAAGCCAGATGTTAAGGTAATCGCAGTAGAACCTAAGACTTCCCCTGTTCTTTCAGAAGGGAAAAGCGGACCTCATGGAATTATGGGTATTGGTGCCGGTTTTGTTCCGGAAATTTTAGATACAGAAGTTTATAACGGAATTAAAACTATTTCTAATGAAGAAGCATATGAAGGTGCAAGAAAATTAGCCACTAAGGAAGGACTTCTTGTAGGAATTAGTTCAGGAGCTGCCATTTTTGCAGCTATAGAAGAAGCTAAGAAAGAAGAAAATAAAGGAAAAACTATTGTAGCATTACTTCCTGATACTGGAGAGAGATATCTATCAACACCGTTATTTGCCTTATAAGACTGTTATGATTATTAATTATCATAGATTGTATACAAAGTACGTAAATAAAAACTTGTCAAATCATTAAATATAAAATAAAATATAGAAGTATTGAGAGAAGTTTTGGGGAAAACATTCTATAATTAAATTTTAGATAAGGAGTTTATATGAGAATAGTTGAGTCCCAAGTTGGAGATATTAGGCGACATGTTTTTGCGGAAGTGGCAAGATTAGCGTTTAATGGTGGTAACTATAAACAAGAGATTTCTGATATTCCTTTTAGAATTATTAAAGGTGAGGAGGCAAAATATCGTGAGTCTATTTTCCTTGAGAGAGCAATTGTAAGTGAAAGAGTTCGTCTTGCCATTGGCTTACCTCTTCGTCCTATAGATGAGTATGCTGCTATATCTAAAGGAATTGAAGAAAGCGTTATTGATGAAAAGTATTACGACCCACCCTTGATTAATATTATTAAATTTGCATGTCATTCATGTCCCAATAATATGTATAAGGTTACAGATGGATGTCAAGGATGTTTGGCACACCCTTGTATTGATGCCTGCCCTAAAGATGCAATAAGTTTTGGACCTCATCATAGAACAGTTATAGATCAGGATAAGTGCATTAAGTGCGGAAGATGTAAAAAGGTATGTCCATATGGAGCTATTATGAAATTTGATAGACCTTGTGCAAATGCTTGTGGAGTTGATGCCATTGGTAGTGATGAACTAGGACGTGCTCATATAGATCAAGATAAATGTGTAGCCTGTGGAATGTGTGTTGTAAATTGTCCATTTGGTGCAATTTCTGATAAGGGACAGATATTCCAATTAATTCAAGCTATTAAAAAAGGTCCGGTTTCTGTAATTGTAGCACCTTCTTTTGTAGGTCAATTTGGTCCTAAAGCAACCTATGGCAAATTAGTTTCAGCTTTAAGAGAAGTTGGATTTAATCATGTGGCAGAAGTTAGTGTTGGAGCTGACCTTTGTGCTATTCAGGAAGCTAAAGACTTTATAAAAGAAGTTCCAAAAGAGCTACCATTTATGGCTACTTCTTGTTGCCCAGCATGGTCAGTTATGGCTAAGAAAAATTTCCCGGAGATTGCAAATACAATCAGTATGGCACTTACACCAATGGTTCTTACAGCAAGATATATGAAAAAACGTCATCCTAAGGATAAGATTGTATTTATCGGTCCATGTTCTGCTAAAAAACTTGAAGCAAGTAGAAAGACTATTAGAAGTTATGTGGATTTTGTACTTACTTTTGAAGAATTGGCAGGAATTTTTGAAGCTAAGGATATTGATGTAAGCTCTATGGAAGAGGCACAGGTAAATGATCTTGCAACAGCAGCAGGTAAAGGATTTGCCGTAGGTGGTGGAGTTGCAAATGCCGTAGTAGACGTAATAAAAGAATTAGATCCTGATAGAGAAGTTAAAGTTAGTTCAGCAATGGGACTTAGAGAATGTAAAGAAATGTTGCAAGAGGCCATAAAAGGTTCGTATAATGGGTATCTTCTTGAAGGAATGGGGTGTCCAGGTGGCTGTGCAGCAGGAACAGGTACAATTCAAAATTCTAGAAAAACCAGTGTTTTAGTAAATAAAGCTAAACAAGACGCCACAGCAAAGGTAGCAACAGAAAATCAATATGCTAATAAGTTAGAAGTTTTAGAAGAAATGGGAAAAAGTAAGAATACTTTATAATTAAAATACTAAAGAGGCAATGTTACAGAGAAGATGAGGTAACTTGCCTTTTTGTTTAATAGTTTGATAGGGAATAAGAAGGGAAATGTGAACATATTCTGAAATTATAATAAAATTTTGTGTATGTTTGAGTTTAACAAGGTTTTGTGATATTCTTTACATATCTTTATGTAGTAAGAAGTACATGTTTTTCTTACTTAAAGGTAAATATTTAAATAATCTATTTTACAATATAAAAAGAAAGGTTAGTGACCATATGACAAAGGGAATTGGAAGATTTGAAAAAGTAAGTTTTTCACAATTCTACGCAGGTGTTCATGAAGTTATGCCTGAAAAATTAGAAGAAGAAGTTGAGATTTTATATGAGGAATTAAAACTTCCAAGAAGAGCTACGAAAGGTTCTGCCGGGTATGATTTCTTTGCACCCTATTCTTTTGATTTAAAACCGGGACAAACAGTTAAGATACCTACAGGTATTAGAGTTGTAATGGATGAATCTTGGGTTCTTATGTGTTTTCCAAGAAGTGGTTTAGGTTTTAAATATCGACTTCAATTGAATAATACAGTGGGAATTATTGATAGTGATTATTATTATTCTGATAATGAGGGACATATATTTGCAAAGCTTACCAATGATTCAAATGAAAATAAAAGTCTTGTAATTCAATTAGGTCAAGGTTTTATGCAAGGTATTTTCCTACAATATGGTTTAATTGAAGGAGACGATACTGCCACAGAGAGAAATGGTGGCTTTGGAAGTACCACCTAAAAAGATTAAATAGGGTTTCGGTTGTAGAATAGATGTAATATATTTTTATTATATTGCACATTGATAAGAGAAGGAGAAGTTGATTTTTCAACGAGGATAATATGAGCGAATATATAATAAGTGTTAATAGTACAGTAGATATGCCTAAAGAATGGGTATTAGAAAGAGCAGATGCAATTGTTGCTTTAAAATATACTATGGATGGTGTTACCTATGAGGATATGAATGGTCTTTCTCCAAAAGAGTTTTTTGTTAAACTTAGAGAAGGTCATCAAGCAGTTACCACCCAAGCTAATCCAGAGCAAGTTATGGAAGTATGGAAGCCATTTTTGGATGAAGGAAAAGATATTCTCCATATAGCTTTTACTTCCGGTCTTAGTGGAACTTATAATAGTTGCCTAATAGCTGCAAATGAACTTAAAGAAAAATATCCAGATAGAAAAATAATAGTCGTTGATGATTTATGTGCTTGCCTGGGAGAAGCTGTTTTATTATACTATGCTTCAAAGCTTAAAAAGGAAGGTAAAAATATAGAAGAAGTTGCTAAGTGGGTTGAAGATAACAAGCTTAAAGTAATTCATTATGTAACTATTGATGATTTAAATCATCTTTATAGAGGTGGACGACTTTCAAAAGCATCAGCAGTTTTAGGTAGCTTAGTTAAACTAAAACCAATCATCAGAGTTAATGATGAAGGAATGTTAGAAGTTATTGCTAAAGAGCGTGGACGTAAAAAATCTATGCATAAAATCGTAGATATGGCTTATGAAAAAGGTAAGGATTTTAACAACGAAGTTATTTTCATAACCCATGGAGACGTTTTAGAAGAAGCAGAAGAATTAGCCGAAATGGTTAAAGAAAAATTTACTACTTCAGAAGTTATAATTAATAATATTGGAACAGTTATTGGTAGTCATACAGGACCTGGGGTTTTAGCAGTATTCTGTATAGGTGAAAGTAGATAAATACCATAATAATTAAAGATCTAGGGGGCAACTCTAGGTCTTTTATTAAGCATTTAACTTTTTAAATTTATATGCAATACAATTGTTTTCAGATTTTTTATTTTATCATTAAAGGAAGAGCTGGATATGAAATTTGTAAAATATATAAAAACATGGCAGTTTATTTTGGGGATTGTTATGATTATTCTCGGAATAATATTTGCAAATGGTACAAGTTTTTATAAATCAAATATAGGTGTTGTGAAAAGTTATAATACAACAAAGGCAGATAAAGAGTACAAGCAGACTTTAACAATAAAAGTTTTAAATCATAAATATAGAGGTCAGAATATTACTGCTACAAATGAATATACTTTTTCTGGGGCTTTAAATGAGAAAATACATAAGGGTGATCAGGTCTTTTTATCAATTAGTAAATCCGGTGATAGTTTCAGTGCTAGTATTTCAGGGGTCAGAAGAGATTATTATGCTTTTTGGTTGGTTTTAATATTACTTTATATTGTAGTAGTTATGGCAAAAGTTAGGGGGATACGAGCCTTAATTTCGGTTGTGCTAAATATTGTAATATTTGCTGTTGCACTACATTTTTATACCTTAGGTCATGATTTGTTTTCTATAAGTATAGTTTTAATGTTTGTTTTTACTATTTGCTCAATGCTAATTTCAAATAAAGTTAAAACTTCTAGTTTTATTTCTATTATTAGTACATTGATTACATCTTTCTTGGTTCTGCTTTTAGTTAAGTGGGTATTTAAAATCGGAGTGGACATTGATTATGCAAATCTAGACTATATTACTGGGAAAGCTGATCCGGAGATGATATTTATGGCAAGTTTAAATATTGCTTCTCTTGGAGCGGTTATGGATGTAGCCATTTCCATTACATCCAGTTTATTTGAAGTAATAAGAAAAAATCCTAATGTAAAATCCAAAAATCTTATAAGTTCAGGACGGGAAATTGGTTATGACATAATGGGTTCCATGACAAGTGTTCTTTTCTTTACCTATGCTGCCGGCTTAATACCTCTTATGATTATTAAGATGCATAATGATGTGAGCATGATTACAATTCTTCATTTGCAAGTGCCTTTTGAAATATGTAGGTTTTTAATTGGAGGAATAGCTATAGTACTGGCAATTCCGGTTACAATATTTATATGTGGAATTTATTTTAAAGTAAGGAATAAAAAATGAGTGTAATTTTAATATTATTATTAATTTTTATAGTGCTTTTTGTAGCAGTAGGCGGAGATAGGGGAGTGGTATCTCTTATTACTCTTATAGGAAATGCAGTAATTTTTATACTGTGTACTATTTTCATGTCTGCAAATATACCGGCTATTTTAGTTACTATTATCGCCAGTGTAGGAATAAGTGCCCTTACTTTATTTTATCAAAACGGAAGAAATGTAAAGACTTATTCAGCAATGATTTCTCTGGTTATTGTTATGGTGATTTTATTACTTATGACTATAATAATCGGATTGCAAATGGAACTTGGTGGTCTTAACGAAATTGAACTAAAATCAGATATGGTTCAGTTTTATACTTTTGATTTTCATGTAGATTTAAGATATGTAATGATTGGGGTAATTATCATTGGTCTTTTAGGAGCTGTGTTGGACACAACAGTTGCAATTAGTTCCGGATTATATGAGGTTTATGAACATAATAAAGATTTAAATCAAAAAGAACTATTTAAATCAGGCATTAAAATCGGAAAAGATATTCTATCAACAACATTTAATACACTATATTTTGCCTATATTGGCGAAGCATTAATGCTTATAGTTTATTTGCAAGAATATAATTATACATTTATAGAAATCATTAATTCTAAGGCTTTTTTGGCAGAGTTTGTGTGTATAATCTTTAGTGCCATTGGATGTACTCTAGTAATTCCTATAAATGCTTATATAGCTTCGAGAGTGTATAAATCATCTACTTTTTTTAACCAATAGAATTATAATAGTTTATTATTTCCATATTTTAACTCACTAACTATTTTGTAGTATGGAAACGTTAGTATTAAATTGAACAAGTAGATTTTAAAATAAAACCAGATAATACTGTTTTAATATTAAAAGCAATATTATCTGGTTATTTTATATATATCCTCCATTTATTCCGATAACTTGACCTGTCATATAACTTGGTGAATTAGCAACATTCCATACTAAGTCAGCTATTTCAGAGGTAGTTGCAAATCTTCCGGCAGGAATTTCTAAGGCTAGGTTTTCTAATTCTTTTTTAGATAGATGGCTATTCATAGAGGTATTTACAACTCCGGGAGAAATAGCATTAACTGCTATACCGCTTGGAGCAAGTTCTTTAGAGAGAGCTTTGGTGAAACTTTCTACGCCCCCCTTTGAAGCAGAGTAGGCTACTTCCATTGAGGCACCGACACTTCCCCACATGGAACTAATGTTAATTATACTGCCAGCTTTCTTATGTATCATAGATGGTATAACCATTTTGCTCATATAGAAAACTGAATTCAAATTAGTTTTAATTATTTCATCCCAATCTTCATTAGACATGTTTTGAAGAAGTCCAATATGGGCTATTCCTGCATTATTTACTAATACATCTACATAATCAGTAATGCTAAAAATTGTATTTTTGATTTTTTCAATATCCTGTGGATTTCCCACATCTCCAATGATTTCTGTGTATGATGCTCCGAACTTTTCTAAATCTTCTGAAAAACTATGAAGTTCATTAATTGATTTCCTAGTAATAAGAAAAACATGATATCCTTCTATTGCAAATTTAAATGCAATATCTTTTCCCATACCTTTTGCGGCACCTGTAATAATAGCGTATTTTTTTTCCATATTTCCTAACCTCTCCACAAATGAATATTAAATATTTTAACATAAAATTGTACTCAATTACATAATAATTATTGCTTGTTATCTTTTGACTTTTAATCTATAATTAAATTTATCTATTATGGTCAAGTTAATTACATAAGAAAAGAATTGTTTTCAAGATTTATAATTAACAAAGAAAACAGCAGAATAAGTCCAGATATAAAATGTAAATATTGTAAAATAACCTACTTAGATAGATATGGGAGTATATCTAAAGTAAGTATTTCAATATATTCTATTTGCAAATGAAACTTTTAAGGGGGAAAACTTATGTTTCCAAAATTTAGTGTTAAAAAGCCATATGCTGTAGTTGTGGCAGTGGTTTTAGTTATAATTTTAGGTGTAGTATCATTTCAAAATATGACAGTTGACTTACTACCTAATATCAATTTACCTTATGTTATGGTAATTACATCTTATCCGGGAGCTTCACCGGAACAGATTGAGCAGACAGTTTCTAAGCCTGTTGAAGAATCCATGGCTACAGTTAGTAATATAAAAAAAGTTACATCTACAAGTAGCGATAACGTATCCACAGTTACTCTAGAATTTGAGCAAACTGCAAATATGGATTCTGCTATTATAGAGATTCGAGAGAATTTAGATCAGGTTGAAGGTGCATGGCCAGATGCAGTTTCAAGCCCAATAATCATGAAGCTAAATCCTAATATGATGCCGGTAATGGTAAGTGCTGTTACCATGAAAGGTGATGATTTAGGTAAAATATCTAAAGAAATTGATGAAAAAGTTCTTCCGGAAATTGAAAGCGTAGAGGGTGTTGCTTCAGTTTCTACATATGGAGAATTAGTTAAGGATGTTAGAATTTCTTTAGTAGATAAAGATGTAGATAATGTTATATCTAAAATTGAAAAAAAGGCAAATGAAAAAATAAATGAAGCAACTAAAGCTTTAGATTCAGCAAAAGCCCAAGTTGCATCAGGAAAAGCTGCTCTTGCCAGTGGAAAAACAAAGGCAATTGATGGAATATCAGGAGCAGAAGGAACAGTTTCTACAAAGGCTGAAGAATTAAAACAAGCTCAGTTAGAAATTGCTGAAAAGTCAGCCGAATTAGCTTCTTCTAAGGCACAGCTACAGCAAGCAATTACTTTAGCCAACACAGCAGTAACAGCATCAGAAGCTTCATTAAGTCAATTAGAAGAATTAAAGAAAAATGAAGCTAATATTCAAGCTAGAATAAGCCAATTAAACGATAAAGTATCTGGTGGAGGTACATTAACTGCAGCAGAACAGGTGGAACTTCAAACACTTACTGCTCAGATGCAAGCTTTAGCATCTTATGCTTCTACTAAAGCTACTCTTACAGCTACAATTACACAGGGGAAAACCCAACTTAAAACCCTTAATGCTTCTATGGCGAAAATTACAGCCGGTGAAAAGCAGTTAGCTAAATTGAAAGCCAAGGTAAACGCTGGAGCAATAACTTTAGCTAAAGCCAGAGCAGAATTATCAAAAACTAGCTTAAGTACAACATTTACTATAGGTGATGCAAGTGCCGGATTAATAGCAGGAGAAACTACATTAGCTGCTCAGGAGCAAACAGCTAAAGCTCAAATTGCACAAGCTTCTAGTGCTATAGATTATAAATCTTTAATAACAACAGATATGATTAAGCAACTTCTTACAGCTGAGAACTTTTCTATGCCGGCTGGTAGCATAAAAGAAGATGGTGAAGATATTCAAGTTCGTGTTGGTGAAAAATTAAAAGACATTAATGATATTAAAAATTTAGTTATAGTAGATATAGATGGAATGGCACCTGTAAAATTATCTGATATTGCAAATGTCCGTTATGAAGACAATTCTGATGAATATTATGCTAAGATTAATAATAAAAAGGGAATTTTATTCCAAATTCAAAAGCAAAATGGTTATTCAACAGGCGATGTAACTGACAATATTTTAGCTAAGTTTAAAACTCTTGAAAAATCTAATTCTGATTTAGATGTTGTTACAATAATGAATCAAGGAGTATACATTGATACTATTATAAATTCAGTATTAGAGAATTTACTCTTTGGAGCTATTTTAGCAATTCTTGTATTATTACTATTTTTGAAGAGTATTAGACCTACAATTATTATAGCCATTTCTATACCTATAAGTTTGGTAGCGGCAATAGTTGCTATGTACTTTAGTGGTGTTACATTGAACCTTCTTTCTTTATCCGGACTGGCGTTAGGGGTAGGAATGTTGGTAGATAACTCAATTGTTGTAATTGAGAATATTTATCGTATGCGAAATGAAGAAGGTGCCAAGGCTACAAAAGCAGCTATAGAAGGTGCAAAGCAAATGGCAGGTGCTATTACAGCATCTACCCTTACAACTATTTGCGTTTTCCTTCCTATCGTATTTGCAAAAGGTATTACCAAGCAGTTATTTGTAGATATAGGTCTTACAATTGGATATTCTCTTCTTGCTTCATTACTTGTGGCATTAACTGTTGTACCTATGGCTTCAGCAGGTATTCTTAAGAATGCAAATGAAAAAGAGAATAAATTATTTAATAAAATTCAAAATGTATATGGAAAATTTCTTGCAAAGGCATTGCCTAAGAAAGGCATTGTATTATTATTAGCTTTGCTTTTATTTGCAGGAAGTATTCCTTTAGCTATGAGTAGAGGTACTGAATTTATTCCAACTCAAAAAAATAGTACTGAGATTGTTCTTCTTTATACTCTTGATAAAAAAGCTACTATGTCTCAGATAACTACTGATACGGATGAGTTGATTAAGAGAGTTAGAACAATTAAAGATATAAAGGATATCGGTGCATTATATGAGGATAGTTCCGGTGGATTATCTATAATGGGACTTGGCAATACATCTTCTGTATCTGGAAAAACTGTTATGGGATATGCGATTATTCGTGATAACCCTACACTTGATAGTAAACAGCTTCAAAAAGCTATTGAAAAGAAAACAAAGGATTTACCGGGAGAAGTGCAAGTACAAACTTCTACAATGGATATGTCTGCTCTTGGAGGTTCAGGTTTAGTTGTTCAGATTAGAGGTAACGATTTAGACAAATTAAGTGAACTTGCAACTAAAGCAAAGACTATTGTAAGTAAAGTTAAGGGTACTCAAAATGTTTTAGACGGTCAAGAAGATGCTAAGAAAGAGTATAAGGTTACTGTAAATAAGGCAAAGGCTATGGCACACAACCTTACAGTGGCTCAGGTTTACCAAAGTATTTATAATAAAATTGGTAATACAGCTTCAGTAACTACCCTTACAACATCTGATAATGAATACAGTGTATATGTAGGTGATTCTAGTAAAGAAACCTTTGATAGAAACGATATTCGCAATATGACAATTACTGCAACTAAGTCTGATAAGACTACAGAACAGGTTAAACTTTCTTCTATAGCTACATTTGCAAATGATACCAGTCCAAAGTCAATTGAAAGAAGTGATAGAACAAGGGTAATGTCTGTTAGTTCAGAGATTAAAGATGGCTATAATGTAGGTATTGTTGGTAATAAAGTTAAGAAAGCTCTTAAATCTTTAGATTTACCTGAAGGTTATAGCATTAAGATGTCAGGTGAAGATCAAACGATTAATGATTCTATGGTTGAGTTATTTAAGATGTTAGCTTTGGCTATAGTATTTATGTATTTAATAATGGTTGCACAGTTCCAGAGCTTACGTTCACCATTTATAGTTATGTTTACCGTTCCATTAGCATTTACCGGAGGACTTTTAGCATTATTCTTAAGTGGAAAGCCTATAAGTATAATTGCCATGGTTGGCTTTATAATGTTGTCGGGTATTATAGTTAATAATGGTATTGTATTTATTGATTATACTAATCAGCTGATTAGAGATGGTATGGAAAGAAGAGAAGCCTTAGTTGTAGCAGGAAAAACAAGACTTCGTCCGATTTTTATGACAGCATTAACTACAGTTCTTGGGCTTTTAACAATGGCTCTTGGAATTGGAACAGGAACAGATATGGTTCAGCCTATGGCTATTGTTACAATCGGTGGTTTGATTTATGGTACAATTCTTACTTTGGTTGTTGTTCCTTGTATATATGATCTTTTCCATAAAAGAGAAAAAGCAAGATTTAAAGATACTATTGAAAATGATGAAGAAGAGTTAGAGACTTTTTCTGAATAGATTGTAGAGAGGAACATATTATGAGCCAAGATTTGATAAATAAAGCCACAGCTTTTGCTACCAAAGCCCATGAGGGACAACTTAGAAAGGGAACACTTAGACCTTATATTGTTCACCCTATTGAAGTTGGCGATATTGTTGCTTCAATTACTTCAGATGAGGAGATAATAGCAGCGGCTATTCTTCATGATACTATTGAGGATACTGATACTACCGAAGAAGATATTAGAAGAGAATTTGGAGATAGGGTAGCATCTATGGTGGCACTGGAGTCTGAAGATAAATCTAAAACTTGGTTCGAAAGAAAAAAGCACACAATCGATATGATACCGGTAGAACCTTTAGAGGTTCAGATTATTGCTTTAGCTGATAAATTATCTAATATACGTGATATAAACAGAGATTATCCTGTAGTGGGCGAAGAATTATGGAATCGTTTTAGAATGAAGGATAAAGAGATGATTGGATGGTATTATAAGGGGGTTAGAGATTCTCTTGAACCTAGGTTTAAAGATTGTGAAGCTTTTAAAGAGTATTGTAGATTGATTGAAGTGAGCTTTGGTTAATAGGTTATGCATGAAGGTTCAAATAATGATGTTATAGAATTATATTTCAAATAAAGGAAATTTACTAAAGGTAAAGTGGAAAAATAAGTTACTACAATAACAAAGTGTTATATATCATCTCCTAGAATAAAGGGAGATGATATATTTTTGCAAATATAATAATATAAATTTAGCAACTTATTAGCTTACCAGGATAGTTGTTAGAAAAAATGATAAATATATTTTAATTTTTTATTGAATAAATTACAGGGTATGAGAGGATTAGGGAAAATGAGTTTCGGAATAGGTTCGTATTTAATTGTAACAGGTCTTTTGTTTTTAGCAGGTATAGTTGATGCTATTGGTGGAGGTGGAGGTCTTATATCTTTGCCGGCTTTTCTTATTGTAGGTGTACCACCTCATATGGCAGTAGCTACAAATAAACTTTCTGCAGCAACAGGAACTTTACTTGCAGTTATACGTTTTATAAAAAATGATTTAATTAGTTTGAAGCTTGCAATTCCATCTTGTACAGCCGCAATGATAGGTTCTTTTTTAGGTTCTAAGGTATCTCTTTTAATACCGGAGAGTTATTTTAATATAATTCTTGTAATTATGCTTCCTATAGCCGCATTTTTAGTTTTGAATAAAAAACTTTTTAAGGACAATGGAAAGGAAGTACTTGTAGTTGAGAAAAAGACTTATATAACAGCAACAGTTGCAGCTTTATTTATTGGGTTTTATGATGGCTTCTATGGGCCTGGAACAGGTACATTTCTTCTAATTGCTTTTACTGTATTTGCACATTTAAGTGTAAAGCATAGTAATGCAAATGCAAAGATAATTAATTGTACAACAAATATTACAGCTTTGGTTGTATTTGCAACTTCGGGTAAGGTTCTTGTTTTGCTTGGGCTAGTTGGAGCAGTTGCTAATCTTTTTGGGGGATATATTGGTTCTAGTCTTGCTATGTCTAAGAGTAATAAGGTTACGAAGCCGGTTATTATATTTGTTTTGCTTTTACTGGCAATAAAAGTTATTCGTGAATACTTTTTTTAAATTTGTTATATAATTGTTGAAATATAAGAAAGTTAAGAATATAATTATTGTTAATTAACGAGTAGGAGGGGACGTATATGTTAGATATGACTAGGGATGAGGCTTTTGATTTATTGAAGAAGCATATGGAGGGTGAATTTTATATTGAACATTCTTTATCTGTTGAAGCTATTATGAGGGGGCTTGCTAAGAAACTTGCTCCGGATCAGGTGGATTATTGGGGGATAGTTGGTCTTTGGCATGATTTTGACGAGGAACATTGTCCGTGGAAGGAGCATCTTGAAACTCACGGACCTACTTCTGTACAGATGTTAAAGGAAGAGGGTATTGATGATGAGGTTTTATTTAGAGCTATTTGTGCCCATAATCCTAAGAGTGGTGTAAAAGCAAAATCAAATTTAGAGTATGCAGTTCTTGCGGCAGATCCTATGAGTGGTTTTCTTAGAGCTGTTGCTATGATATACCCAGATAAGAAACTTGCTTCTGTAAAGAGAAAATCTGTGTTAAAGAGATTTAATGAGCATAGATTTGCAGCAGGTGCTAACAGGGATTATATGGAAGCCATAGAATTTACAGGATTAAGCTTAGAGGATTTAGTTGATGTTGCCATGGAAGAAATGGGAGCAATATCTGATAAAATTGGATTATAATTACACACAATATTCTTAAAAGAAGTAGAGATTATACTTGACAATTTAATAAATAAGCCGTAAGATAGTTAGGCGTGTAAAAGACGCAAATTCTTTTTGTGTCTTTTATTTTGCAAAAATAAAACAGGAGGTGAAAAGGAATGCCAACATTTAACCAGTTAGTTCGTAAAGGACGTGAGACATCTGTTAAAAAAAGCACTGCACCAGCTCTTCAAAAGGGATACAATTCTCTTCATAAAAGAGCTACAGATCAATCTGCACCACAGAAACGTGGAGTTTGTACAGCAGTTAAAACAGCTACTCCTAAGAAGCCTAACTCTGCTCTTAGAAAAATTGCCAGAGTTCGTCTTTCTAACGGAATCGAAGTAACAAGTTATATCCCAGGTGAAGGTCACAACCTTCAAGAGCATAGTGTTGTTCTTATTCGTGGTGGTAGAGTAAAAGACTTACCAGGAACAAGATATCATATCGTTCGTGGTACACTTGATACTGCAGGTGTTGCAAAACGTAGACAAGCCCGTTCTAAATACGGTGCTAAGAGACCTAAAGACGCAAAATAAAATCATCTTAGGTTTTTAAACATCGTTTCACTCTAAGAACGAACGCTAGGTAACGTATCTTAGGCTAATTGATGATTGGAATTCTTTTTCATAATTCATAAAGTCCTAAGCACTACACAAGCGTAATATCGTAAGTTGTGAGTACCGATGAATTAAATTAATAATATTTAAGGAGGGAAGGACCGTGCCACGTAAAGGACATACACTTAAAAGAGATGTATTAGCAGATCCATTATACAATAACAAAGTGGTTACTAAGCTTGTTAATAACATTATGTTAGATGGCAAGAAAGGTGTAGCTCAAAAGATTGTATATGGAGCATTTGAACGTGTAGCAGAGAAAGCCGACAAACCAGCTATTGAAGTATTTGAAGAGGCTATGAATAATATCATGCCAGTACTTGAAGTAAAAGCTCGTCGTATCGGTGGTGCTACATATCAAGTACCAATTGAAGTTCGTGCTGAAAGAAGACAAGCACTTGCACTTCGTTGGCTTACTATGTTTTCTCGTAAAAGAGGAGAGAAAACTATGGAAGAAAGACTTGCAAATGAACTTTTAGATGCAGCTAACAACACAGGCGCATCAGTTAAGAGAAAAGAAGATATGCATAAGATGGCAGAAGCTAATAAAGCATTTGCTCACTATCGTTTCTAATTTATTTGCAATAATTGTTTTAGACAGATTTATCTGTCCAAATTTTAGGAGGAATTAATTTTGGCTGGAAGAGAGTACCCATTAGAGAGAACTCGTAATATCGGTATTATGGCGCATATTGATGCTGGTAAAACCACATTAACAGAGCGTATACTTTATTATACCGGTGTTAACTATAAAATTGGTGATACTCATGAAGGTACTGCAACCATGGACTGGATGGAGCAGGAACAAGAAAGAGGTATCACAATCACTTCTGCAGCCACCACTTGCCACTGGACACTTGAAGAAAAGACTAAACCTAAGGCTGGAGCTTTAGAGCATCGTATTAACATTATCGATACTCCCGGGCACGTTGACTTTACAGTTGAGGTTGAGCGTTCACTTCGTGTATTAGATGGTGCAGTTGGTGTATTTTGTGCCAAAGGTGGTGTTGAGCCACAATCAGAAAATGTATGGCGTCAAGCTGATACATATAACGTACCAAGAATGGCATTTATTAATAAGATGGATATTCTAGGTGCTAATTTCTATGGTGCTGTAGATCAGATTAAAACAAGACTAGGTAAAAACGCTATCGTTCTTCAACTTCCAATTGGAAAAGAAGACGATTTCAAAGGAATTATCGACCTTATGGAAATGCAAGCCTACATCTATAATGATGAAAAAGGTGAGGACATTAGTGTAACAGATATTCCTGATGATATGAAAGATGATGCAGAACTTTATCATACAGAAATGATTGAAAAGATTTGCGAACTTGATGATGATCTTATGATGACTTACCTTGAAGAAGGTGAAGATGCAGTTTCTATTGATGATTTAAAAGCAGCTCTTCGTAAGGGAACATGTGATAATACAGCAGTTCCTGTATGTTGTGGTTCAGCATACAGAAATAAAGGAGTTCAAAAACTTCTTGATGCAGTTTTAGAGTACATGCCTGCTCCAACTGATATACCACCAATCGCTGGTATTGATGAAGATGGAAACGATGTTGTTAGACATTCATCTGATGATGAACCATTCTCTGCATTAGCATTTAAGATTATGACAGACCCATTTGTAGGAAAACTTGCATTCTTTAGAGTTTATTCTGGAACAGCGAAAGCTGGTTCTTATGTACTTAATGCTACAAAGAATAAAAAAGAACGTTTAGGACGTATCCTTCAGATGCATGCAAATAAAAGAGAAGAGCTAGATATAGTTTATTCTGGAGATATTGCTGCAGCTATCGGTCTTAAAGTTACAACTACCGGAGATACCATTTGCGATGAGAAAGCACCAGTTATCTTAGAGTCAATGGAATTCCCAGAACCAGTTATTGAGCTTGCTATAGAGCCTAAGACTAAGGCTTCTCAAGGAAAACTTGGTGAGTCTCTTGCTAAGTTAGCTGAAGAAGATCCTACATTTAGAGCTCATACAGATCATGAAACAGGTCAAACGATCATCGCTGGTATGGGTGAGCTTCACCTTGAAATCATTGTTGATAGACTTCTTCGTGAGTTTAAAGTAGAAGCTAATGTTGGTGCACCTCAGGTTGCATACAAAGAGGCTATTACTAAACCAGTTGAAGTTGATAGCAAATATGCTAAACAATCAGGTGGTCGTGGACAATATGGTCACGCTAGAGTTAAATTTGAACCAATGGATGTTAATGGCGAAGAAGTATACAAATTCGAATCAACAGTTGTTGGCGGTGCTATTCCTAAGGAATATATCCCAGCTGTTGGCGAAGGTATCGAAGAAGCTATGAAATCTGGTATACTTGGTGGATTCCCGGTTGTTGGTGTTCATGCTACAGTATATGATGGTTCATACCATGAAGTCGATTCTTCAGAAATGGCATTCCACATTGCAGGATCTCTTGCTATGAAAGATGCTATGAAGAAGGGAGCACCGGTACTTCTTGAACCTATTATGAAGGTTGAAGTAACAATGCCAGAAGAATACATGGGAGATGTTATTGGAGACATTAACTCTCGTCGTGGTAGAATAGAAGGAATGGATGACCTTGGCGGTGGTAAAATCGTTAGAGGATTTGTTCCACTTTCAGAAATGTTTGGATATTCTACAGATCTTCGTTCAAGAACACAAGGACGTGGTAACTACTCAATGTTCTTTGAGAAATATGAGCCAGTTCCAAAGTCTGTTCAGGAAAAAGTATTATCAGCAAAAGCTGAATAATCTATATACTATTATCAAAGATTGAATAGTATGTAAAACACTTGCAAAAAGTTAAAAAATAAAATATAATTACATTTATATGTTGTATATTAATAAGTCTTTTAAGACACTATTATAAGGAGGAAATTAAAAATGGCAAAGGCACATTTTGATCGAACCAAACCACATTGTAACATTGGTACCATTGGACACGTTGACCATGGTAAAACTACACTTACAGCTGCAATTACTAAAGTATTAGCTACAAGATTCCCATCTGAGGTTAATAAAATTGTAGATTTCGAAAACATTGATAAAGCTCCAGAAGAGAGAGAACGTGGAATCACTATTTCAACAGCTCACGTTGAGTATGAAACAGAGAAACGTCACTATGCACACGTTGACTGTCCAGGACATGCCGATTATGTAAAGAACATGATCACAGGTGCTGCTCAAATGGATGGTGCTATCCTTGTTGTTGCTGCTACTGATGGTGTTATGGCTCAAACAAGAGAACATATCCTACTTTCTCGTCAGGTTGGTGTTCCTTACATCGTTGTATTTATGAACAAATGCGACATGGTAGATGATGAAGAACTTCTTGAATTAGTAGATATGGAAATTCGTGAACTCTTAACAGAGTATGAATTCCCAGGTGATGATACACCAGTAATCCAAGGTTCAGCTCTTAAAGCTCTTGAAGATCCTTCAGGAGAATGGGGAGACAAGGTTATGGAACTTATGGATGCCGTTGATTCTTGGATTCCAGATCCAGATCGTGAAAACGACAAACCTTTCCTTATGCCTATAGAAGATATCTTCACAATCACAGGTCGTGGAACAGTTGCTACAGGTAGAGTAGAACGTGGTATGCTTAAGATCAACGAAGAAGTTGAAATCGTAGGTATTCATGAAGATAAACAAAAAACAGTTGTAACTGGTATCGAAATGTTTAGAAAACTTCTTGATTTTGCAGAAGCTGGAGATAACATCGGAGCTCTTCTTCGTGGTGTTCAAAGAACAGAAATCGAAAGAGGACAATGTCTTGTTAAACCAGGATCAATTACTTGTCACAAGAAATTTACTGCTCAAGTATATGTTCTTACTAAAGATGAAGGTGGACGTCATACTCCATTCTTCAACAACTATCGTCCACAGTTCTATTTCAGAACAACAGACGTAACAGGTGTATGTAACCTTCCAGAAGGTGTAGAAATGTGTATGCCTGGTGATAACGTAGAAATGACAATCGAACTTATTCATCCAATCGCTATGGAGCAAGGTCTTCGTCTTGCTATCCGTGAAGGTGGACGTACAGTTGGTTCAGGTCGTGTTGCTACAATTATTGAATAATAAAACCAAAAGCTAAAAGAGTGCCTGTGGCACTCTTTTTTTGGTTTTATCTAAATGAGTATGTAAAATTATTCAATAAGTAAATATAATATGAGCCAGTGGCACTCTTTTTTAATGGAAAAAACTATTTAAGATACATCTTTTAATTGAATATTATTTCTTTTTTGAATTTCCCTATCTATTTTTTCTATCATTTTTTCCTTATCAAATGGCAGTTTCCCTCGAACTCTAAATTCAATTTCATCATGAAAACTATCATAGATTAAGTTATCTATATTTAATAATTCAACTAGTTTTTTACTTTCCTCAAGCTTTTCAATTTCGGAAGCAGGAGTAAAAAGACCATTATAGACATCCTCGGCTAATTCAGTATAATCACCTATCATCATAGAAAAATCAGTAATCCTTGATGGCTTTGTTTCATTTAGAAAGTTAGCTAAGGCTATAGCATTTTCAATTCCACGGTTTTTTCCTGCAAATCCTGACATTATATGAGCATTAAAAATCATTCCAGATTTTTGAAGCCTTTTTATTTCATCTCTAGCTTCTTTCATATTATGTTCTTTTCTCATAAAGAGTAGAACATCATCTAATCCACCTTCAATACCTATATAGACATTTTTAACACCTAGACTTGAAAGAGTAATGAGCTCCTTATCACTTTTACATTTTATATCAGTTATTGTAGCATCACAATTAATTTCTTCTACATTAGGAAAATATTCTTTAATCATTTTGATTATGGATGTAAGCCTATCCATTTTTATTCCTAAAGCATTACCGTCACCTAGAAAAACTTTTTTTGGGTTTCCACCTAAAGAGTGTATACGTATAAGTTCTTCTTCAATTTGCTCTAAAGGCAGAAGCCTATATTTTAAGTCCTTAAATAAACTGCAGAATTTACATTTATTATATGCACAACCCACGCTAATACCTAACATAAATGATGAACGCTCCATTGGAGGTCTACATATTCTTCCCTCATAATCCATAAAATCACTTCCTTAAAAACTTTGTTATCAACTTGTCTTAATTATAAGACTAACATTTAATAAGTCAAGACTAAATGATAATTTAAATCGTTTTTTTGATAAATTCTTTACATATTTTTATATATTTATAGGTCGTTTATTCAAGATTAATTAATGAAAATTAAATTAAAAAATTCTAAAATATTTTATCCTAGAAATAATAGTTTAGTATTCACGGCATGAAATTATTCCCAAAATTACTTGGAAATATGCATGATGAAGTATAATTCACAGAATTGTGCGTTTTGCGTGAAGTTTAAGTATTTTATCAAATATTGACAGGATTGACACATTATTGTATAATACGACACAGGATTTAACAAAAAGTTAATTAATGAGGTGATTTTATGAAGAAACGCGTAAATTTAGCAATATCTATTATTTTAGTTATGGCATTAGTTCTTAGTATTATGCCATATAATTTTGTTTTAGCAGATGAAAACTATAATAGTGATAATGTTTCACTTTATGTTAATTCAGGTTCAAATAATGTTACAACTGGATCTATTGTGACTATGTATGCCGGAGTTAACCTTTCAGGAATGAGCCTGGATTTAGACAATTCATATGAGATTATTACAGTACCTAAGAAATATCTTAACGCATCATATAATGGGAATTTAGGTGTAAAGATAATTAAGGGTGAAGATAGTGAAATGTTAAAACAAGATCCTGTAATTACTTCTGATACTGAGAATTATTATATTCGCTATGATTTTAATAGATTAGCAGGCGGAAATAACTTTGAATTTCCATTTGCATTTCAAACTTTGAATAATACTGTTGTGCCAGATACAACTTTTACATTAAACACAAAACTATATAATGAAAATGATAATCTGTTAGCAGGGAAAAATGTGACTATTACTAATAAGGCAAATTGTAAAGCTTATACAACTGGTAGGAGTTTTACGGCAACTGAAACATCGGCAAGAGAGGGTAATCCAACTACTACATCTTCAAATGAAAATGAAAATATACCAGTTACTACGTCTGTATATTATGAATTATCTTCATATAATGCTACATCTAATTCTTACAAACCTAGTAAAATCAAATTGGTTGTTAAACCAGAGCTAGGAGTTGTAGTTTCTGGAAGCTCTGGCTGGACTTATAATACAGCGGATGGAACTTATTATAAATATGTAAGTAGTCCGTCAAATACTAATTTATATTCTAGCGCAGGTTTGTCAGTAAAAATGCCTGGAGTTACCTATGGAGCTTATCACACAGCATATACGGTTTATGCAATTGGAGTGGACAATGATGATCAGGAAATAGCATCTTCAAAAAGTAGTACAGTAAATATAAGTGTGTTAATAAATAAGTATGTGCCACCTACTACTCCAGTAACATCATTTACATATAGGGTGTATACAAATAAATCTCTTTCACCATCAAGTTATACATATACAGCTGATAATAAAGATAAAATATCTACTTGGAATATTACAACTAATAATGCTTCATTTTGGACTAATGCAGTTGCTTCTTCACAGCCTAGAAGTGTATTAATAAATAATATTGATGATTATAATTTAAATTCCCATTTATATTATTACAGTGTAAAGATTGATCAAACATCATCTACTTTAACTAATAAAGAAGATTTAACTAATAATGTATTATATGGAATTGATAGTAATAATCAAAAGATTAAGATTACAGAAGATATTCCTATGAATGAGGTTTTTTATATTCCATCAGAATATAGAAATTTAAGACGTATATCAGTAGAATTTCCTGATAAAGTTAAATTAGCTCAAAATGCTAATATAAAAATTGTAGTTGAAACAAAGGTTTTCGACTCAGATTGGGATACAGCAACTAGTGATAATCATGATTATGTTCTAGGCGGTACAAATGAAGTAGTTAATACGAGTTTATATAATTATTCTACAGGAAACTATTATTATAATCCCGATGATGATAATTCCAGCACTAGTATTAAAACATTTACTAATTATTCATCATATTACTATGATTATTATAAAATAACTACTGGAGGCACTGGCTATTATAATCAAAGTATAACAGAACCTACATTATTCCAGAATGATTATACTAGGGTACAAGGATCTGCTTATTATACTGGAGCACCTTCAGTTATTGATGGACAACAGGTTGATTTCGAAAATGGTAAAATAATTTTTCTTTTACCTAACGGATATGAGTATGTGAATGATTCTACTCATCCAACTCAGATAAGCTACTATATTGGAAGTACTACAAAGGTTACAATCGCTGATGCTCCACAATTACAATATGATTATAAAGGGACTGGAAAGAGAGCCTTAATAATTAATTTGCCATCAGAAAATAGACGACTAGCTTCATCTTCTACATATGCCTTTAATGTTTATATATGGCTTAAAACTATTAAGGGAACGCCGATTGGAAATAGTAATGTAATATCTTATTTAGCTTATGATAATAACAATAAATACGGTTTAACTCCAAGTCCAGCTTCTACAGATACAATGGATTTAAATGGAGATGGCTTAACCAATGATAGAGTAGGTTACAGGAGTTCAACAATTACCTATACACCAAATCATGAAATAGTAGGGGTTCAATTAGTAGGGAAAGACTTAAACTCTCTTACTCAAACAGGTACATCCTCAATTGATATAGGCGGAAGTTTTTATTATGGAATGAATATTTTTAATATGCAACAAAGTGATAATATTAAAGCAATGTCATTGATTAATATTCTTCCTAGTATTGGAGATAGGTCTATAACCACAAGTTTAGGCGAGTATTCAGATAGAGGCTCTACCTATAGACCGGAGATAACAGGGCCGGTAATGATTTTAAGAGGAGGAAACTTATTTTCGCCGGCAGATGAAGGCTATACAGTATCTTATTCAACATCTACTCCAATAAAAGATGATATAAGCGCAGATTTAAATGAAGATTTTAGTACAAGTGTAGATGATTATTCTAAAGTAACTATGATTAAAATAGATATGAACCTTGGAACTGAGATACCATATGAAAGTAATATTACTTTTGTTGTTCCAGCATCTGTGCCAATGGATGTAATTGGTATTAAAGACGGAGATATAGCTTTTGATAGTTTTGCCTATGCAGGAAAGCTTAATACAACAACACCAATTCAAAGCGAAGACTATATTGAAGCATATAAAGCAGGTGCACCAGTATCTACATACACTATTTCAGGTAATGTATACAATGATTTCAATATGGACAGCTTTTTAAGTCAAGATGAAAAAGGTGTAGAAGGAATTAATCTTGGTTTATATGATAGTGAAAATAATGAGGTAGGAACTACTGAAACTACCTCATCTGGAGATTATAATTTTGGAGTAATGGAAAGAGGAAATTATACAGTAAAAGTTATTAATCTACCAGCAAATATGGAATTATCTAATGCTGCCACTAAAGTAAATGATGTATTTCCTGATATTGCAACTTCATTTGCAAAAAAAGAAATTGATAATAAGGTAGTTGATAATGATGTAAATGAAGAAGGTGTTAGCAGTCCGGTTACGGTAAATCCAGACACTAAAGATCAAATAGTAAATATTAGTTTAAAGGATAAGCTTCTTACTATACCTGTAGAGAAACAGTGGATTGGTGTAGAGATTCCGCCGGTAGACAGTGTTGAAGTTAGTTTAACGGCGTTAGATCAAACAAAAACATTGACTATTTACGGAGAGAATGATTGGAAGAGTGAATTTGCACATATTAGAAAATATGATGCAAATGGAGACGAAATAGAGTATACACCTAATGAAGTTACTAGTCTTAGTGATTATAGGGTTTCAATACAGGCTATAGCAGATGGAGGATATGTATTTAAAAATATTATTGGAGATACAGTAAATGTATCGGTTACTAAGAAGTGGATTGGTACACCCGCGGAATATATTACCGTAAATATTTTCGGAAATGGTGAATTATGTGATACAAAAGCTTTAAGTGCCGCAGATAATTGGCAGACTTCCTTTACTGATCTTCCCAAATATGATCCTGTATATGGTAATGAAGTGAGTTATACAATTGAAGAAATGGGAGTTCCCGGATATACAGATACAGTTTCAGGAGATATGTATATTGGATTTACCATTGTTAATACTAAAGATGCAGTTGTGCCTACACCTCAGATAGATAATAATGATACACCTAAAAAGGTAGAAACAAAGTATGTTTATAAAAAGGTTACTAAAACTGTAACAAAAACTGTAACTAAAGTTATTAAGACTAATAAAGGTGTAAAAACTGGAGATAATTCTGAAATAAATATTTGGTTAATTCTTATAGTAATATCTTTAGTAGGAATTGGAAGTATCTTAGTTGCAAGAAAGCGTTTTAAAAAGAAATAAAGTATTAGTTATGTAGCTTATCCATGATTTTAATAAAAGGATAGAATAGTGTGAAGTTGTTTATTATATACAACATTTATTGCCCTCTAATAATTGAGTTTAGAGGGCAGTTTTTATTCTTATATACTAGAATTAAATAAGAAAATATCATGATTAAAAAGGGATTTTGTATCAATCAAATGTAAAGTACGATTTGAAAAAAGTTAATAGAAACATATATAGATAAAATCTATAAGTAATACACAGATTATAGAAAAAATTTATTGTACTTTTATAATTATATTTTATATAATTACTTTGGTTCACTTGAATGAAACTAATAACTGAAAGAATAATATAGGTATTAAATGAAAAAGAAGAATTCACTTATTAAAAAACTAGTTGTATTACTTATTATTATATGTGCAATCCTTGCATATTTGCTTATTCCTTCTGTTAATAAAGGAATGAAACATATTGTTAGTATGTTTGCTTCAGGAGATTTTATGGTTGTTAAGAAGTTTGTGGCTTCTTATGGTGGATATGCAGCAGTTGTATCATTTCTTCTTATGATACTTCAGTCAGTTGCTGCTCCAATTCCAGCATTTCTTCTTACATTTGCAAATGCTAATCTTTTTGGATGGTGGCAAGGTGCAATCCTTTCTTGGACAAGTGCAATGGCAGGTGCTGCAGTATGTTTTTATATTGCAAGAATACTTGGAAGAGATGCAGTTGAAAAACTTACCAGTAAAGGTGCTTTGAAGCAGATAGATGTTTTCTTTAAAAATCATGGTAAAAACACTATTTTAATTGCAAGACTTTTACCATTTATATCGTTTGATATAGTTAGTTATGCCGCCGGTCTTACTTCAATGTCTTTTGGTGGTTTTATGTTAGCTACAGGTATCGGTCAATTGCCAGCAACTATAGTTTATTCTTATGTTGGAGGCATGCTTACAGGTGGTGCTAAATATTTTGTTACTGGTCTTTTAATTCTATTTGCACTTTCTGCATTGATTGTTCTTATTAGACAGTTATATAAAGAAAGACAGAAGAAGAAAAATGCTGAATTAAATTTGGAAAGTTAAAAATATAATATATCAAAATTAATTCGGATATTTTATATAGAGTAAAAGGATAGAATTTGTTAGATAAGTAAAAAAATGTTTTTCGAAATATTTAAGTTTAATTTTTGTGCTTAATATTTATGTTGAAGATAGCAATTAAAAAACTAGATAAAGTTATGTTAAATTAAATTTGACCTAAATCTTTTAGGTTGATATAAAAAAATATTTTATGTTATTTGGAGGAAAAGAAGAGATGAAATTAAAAAAAGTTATTGCATTAGCATTAGTGTCAGTGATGGCATTATCATTAGTTGGATGTGGAGCTAAAAAAACTGAGAAAAAAGACACTGATAAGAAAGTTGCAACATCTGGAACTGTATCTGAAACTACACCAATGGTAGTTAATAAGGATAAAAAAGAAGTTCAGATGTATACTACTGTTAATGGTACATATTTTACAGAAGATACTCGTCATGGAATTGTATATAAGGGTGGCTCAAACGGAGATAAATCAGTGCTTAAGGGTTTTGCCGATGAAAAAGAATTCTATCAAGCTTTAGTAGATATTGGTGCTAAACCAGGAAATAATCTTACAGCAGCTGATATGGCAGTTAAAAATGAAAAAGATGGTAAATCAGTTGAAGGTGATAAGTTAGACGTTACATGTACTTGGGAAGGACAAAGTACTCCAGTACCATTTGCAGATATTATTACATGCACAGCTAAAGAACGTCCACTTGATATAAGATTTGGTGGTAATCTTGCTAGTGCTAAGAAAAATAATACAGGTTGTGTACTCTGTTTAGATTCTTGTGCTACAGGTATTACAAGTAATGCAGCTTGGCCAACAGGTTCTACAATGGGTGCAAATGTAGTTCAATTCCACGGAAATAAAGACGTACTTCCTAAAGATGGAACTCCTGTTATTGTTACTTTTAAATTAGCCTAGTAAAAGGATTTTGAATTAAGTATATTTATCCAATGCTGATATAATTTTAAATAGATTAATTATAATTAAAGGTTTCTATCATTATAGTAAGTTTAAAATATATTGATTAAAAGTACTTGGATAGAATATTAAAAAGATAGAAAAGGTTTTTAATGAAAATAGTAAAATGTTTTTACAATAGTCTTGTTTTGTCCTTGGCTATTGGTGTGATTTTGTTTAACAATGTTTGGCTTCAAATGAGAGTAAATATTGGAACTATATTTTTTGCAGTGTTTTTCTTGTTATTGGTTATTGGTTCAATTTTTGTAATTAAGAAAAAAATTAATTTACATTATTTTGTAACCATTACAATAACTATTATAAGTATATTAGTTGTATTTATGATTTTAGGTTTTACCAGATTGCAGGTAGTTCCCGCAGCTTTTATAAGAGAAGGATTACATTTACCATCACTTTCCTTTCAGTTAATTAATTACACCCTAATTTTTATATTAGCTGCATTATTCTTGGTTATATCTTTTGCAGATATACGAAGTGGCATTTTCAAAAAATAGTATATTCCTTTCTTGAAAGATAGGCACTATATTTTTATAGGGCCTTATCTTTCTGTTTAGAGATATGTTGATATATGAGGTAAACGTAATGAATAGTGAGCAAAAAAAATCTAGAATTAAAGAAAATACAATTAAGATTAGTATATTTTTAATACTCATTATAGGTTTAATCTATTTAAATCATATTTATGGTTTTACAGATATGATTAAAAATGGAGAATTTAAAGCTTATATGGATAAGATGATTAGAGAAAATATTCTTATAAGTGCATTAATATATTTAGGTGTTACAGTTATAGGATGCGTTCTTCTTGCTCTTCCTGGAGCTTTTTTTGCTATACTTTCCGGAGTTTTATTTGGACCAATTCTTGGTTCATTTCTTTGCCTCTTAGCTTGTACTATTGGAGCCATGCTAGCCTTTTTAGTTGGAAGATTTTTCTTAAAAGATGCAGTTAAGCCTATGTTAAAGAAAAATAAATTGCTATCATCACTATTGTTTTCAGAAAATAAAAATCATGATATAATTTTGTTAATGATTACAAGAATAATACCTATTTTTCCGTATAATTTGCAGAATTTTGCTTATGGAGTTACGGATATTAATTTTTCATTGTATTCATTATATTCTTTTATTTTTATGATGCCGGGAGTTGTTATTTTTACAGTTGGAACTGCAGGTGCATTATCTAATGAGAATAGGATGATGTATGTTATAATTGCAGTAGCAGTAGCCTTATTTGCAAGTGCCCTAGGTCTTTTTGTTCATAAAAAATATGTAAAGCAAGAGAAGTAATGTTTAATTATAGGAAAAAAATGATGTCAACATATGTTATAAAATGATTTTTATTTTGAAATTTTTAAAGCAGAGATTTTAGTGATATGTCAGAAATAAAACGAAAAGTATTGAAGTTATAACTTTTGATATTTAATATAATAGCGTAAGGGATTATTAATGAATAGGAACGTTGAAAGAGAAGCTTTGATTATATTTACAAGATTACCGGTGATAGGAGAGACGAAATCTCGCCTTATTCCGTTTCTAGGTGAGGAAGGTGCTTGTAGATTACATGAAAAGATTGTAGCCCATACAGTGTCTGAAGGCTGTGAATATGGAGCAGATATTTTTGTGTTTTATACCGGAGATATTGACAGGTATGAAAGACAAGAAGGAACTAGCTTAAAAGAGGCTTTAATAAGAGATGAGGATAATCTTGAGAGAATATCATCTTTTATTATGCAACCCTCGGGTGATCTTGAAACCAGAATGAGAGAAAGTTTTGCTACTGTATTTTCTATGAATTATAGTAGGATTTTGCTTCTTGGTACAGATATTCCTACAGTTAGTGAGTTAGATATTAGACAAGGATTTGCAAATCTACACAAACATGATATGGTGATTAATCCTGTAAAAGATGGAGGTTATTATCTTATTGGTTTTAATTTTTCTTTTTTTAATGATAAAAAAGAAAAATTTTTAAATTTATGGAAGATTAAATCTGCTGATGATGAAGGAATTTATAGAAATATTCTGAGATTTGCAGAAGATAATGGTATTACATATAAAACTGGTAGGCTTCTAATTGATATTGATGATAAGGAAGATTATTTAGATGTATTTGGCACAGCTGTTACCCAGGCTTCTGATTGTATTCACTGTGGCTTCTGTACTGATAATTGCAAATTTTTAGACAAATACAATATGGATTTAAGTGATTTTGCAAAAGAAAAGGATTTAGCCTATCATTGCTTTTTATGCAATGATTGTAGACGAGTATGTCCTAAAAATATAAGTGGCAAGGCTATTAGTTTAAAGAATAGAGAAGAACTTTTAGGGGAAAAGAAAGAAAAGTTAGTTTCTAAAGTTATTGATTTAGAAACAAAGACAGAAGAATATAATAGTAAGTTCGAAAAGAAAAAACTATATAATACTTTTAAAATGATGATATGGGAGAAGTCTCCTTATAAATTTAGCTCTTATAGAATTGTCAGAAAAGATATTAATAAGGGTAAATTAAATTCAAAAAATAATAGTGATGATGTTATTAATGTAAATCGTGATACCCTGAACAATCATTATAGAAAAGATAATTTACATATGGCTTTTTTTCCGGGTTGTAATTTAACCTCAGTTTATCCAAAGACAGTTAATTATTTGGAAAAAGAATTCAGAAAAGTTGGTATAAGCACAATTTATGATTGTTGTCAAAATCCAGTTCATATGTTGGGCTTGAATAAAAAAACAGAGGTGGAATTAGGTGATTTAAAACTTCGCTTAGAAAGAAGTGGCATTAGAGAACTCATTATAGCTTGCCCTAATTGTTACTATATGTTTAAAAATTTTGGTGATATAAAAGTTACAAGTATTTATGATAAAATTAATGAGCTTCATATAGGGCAGAAGATAGAGTGTGATTATCTTTTTCAACCTTGTCCAGATAGAAAACTGAATACTATTTTAAAGTCTATTGAACCATTTATAGCCAATTTTGAAAAAACAAAAGTTGCAAATAATTCCTGTTGCGGACTTGGTGGAGGAGCAGGAGTATTTGAAAAGGACTTAGTTGCAAGTGTGAATGAAGATTTTAAGGGAAAGAACCTTATGACATTTTGTGCTTCATGTATTGGACAGATGAGAAGGTTTAAAGTAGATGATGCTAATCATGTTTTACCAAGTATTCTTGGGATAGATGAAAACCCGGTAACATTTATGCCGATGTTACATAGATTAAAGAAGAAGGTAGGATTGTAATATGAATAAAGTAAATATACTATCTATAATAGGAATTATATTAAGTGGTATAATATTAGGAATTTTTATTGAAGAAAGTGGAATATTACCATTAAAATGGATTGAGGTTTTAGAATTTGTTATAGGAATTTCTATTTGGTTATCATCAATGTATTTTGTTTTTTTAAATATTTGGAAATATGTTAATAAGAAAAAAGAAAGAGTATAAATGGAAGAAAATTTAATATCAATAATAATACCTATATACAATGAAAGTAAAATAATAGAAAAAACCATAGAAATGCTGGAGCCTTTTAAGGATAAAGCTGAGATTTTATTTGTAGACGGTGGAAGTACAGATGATACTCTTGCTAAGATACCAAAAGGTTATAAGGTAATTAATTCTCCTAAGGGAAGAGCAGTTCAGATGAATATGGGAGCAAAGGCTTCTTCCGGTAATGTGCTTTTCTTTCTTCATGGAGATAGTGAACTACCAAGTGATGCTATTTCTGAGATAAATAGAGTTATGAAAGAGTATGACTTTGGTTGCTTTGGAATTGGGTTTCATACTATAGATCCAATTATGAAAATATGTCAATTTATTTCAAATCATAGGATTATTGATAGAAAAGTTGTTTTTGGTGATCAAGGAATATTTATTAAAAGAGAGTTATTTGAAAAAGTTGGAGGCTTCCCTGGAATTCCAATTATGGAAGATTATGAATTTTCTCTTAGATTAAAAAAGCTAAATATTCCAATAGGAAGAACAAAACATAAAATATATACCTCAGATAGAAGATTTAAGCCGGGACGGAAATTAATCATTATGTGGCAAATGAACAGACTTCGTGCCATGTATAGAAAAGGTTATGATATAAATATTTTAGCAGATATGTATAAAGATGTGAGATAAATTAAAAAGGGAATTTAAATAATCAAAGATAAGAAAAAGGATTAAGCTCAATATATAATCTGGTTTAGAGCATATATATTAAATTTAACAAATAAAGAGAATATATATTGGTAAGTTTAAGTTATATTAAAGATAAAAATTTGAAAAAGAGGATAATTATGGAAGATTTTAATAATAGAGTAGAATTAGATAAATATAGATACACTAATGATCATATTAAAGTGGTACAAGTCAATATAGGGAAAAGATGTAATTTATCTTGCCATCATTGTCATGTAGAGGCAGGACCAAATAGAACTGAGGTTATGTCTAAAGATGTTATGGAAGCAGTTATTTCATATGTTAAAAAGTTTAATATTGATACGGTAGATATTACAGGTGGAGAGCCATCTATGCATCCAGATATAGAATGGTTTATATCATCTTTACGTCCATTTGCAAATAATATTATTGTAAGAACTAATGCTGTGATTTTAGGTTATCCTAAATTTAGTCCTTTAATTGATGTATATAAGAAAAATAAAGTGAATTTAGTTTGCTCATTGCCTTGTTATACTAAAGAAAATGTTGATGCACAAAGAGGGGACGGAACTTACGATTTAGAAATTCCGGTTATTAAAAGATTAAATGAAGTTGGATATGGAAAAAATCCAGATTTGGAATTAGATTTAGTCTATAATCCAGGTGGTGCATTTCTCCCGGGAGATCAAAAAGAGTTGGAAAATGATTATAAGAGAATTCTTTTAGAAGATCATGGTATTGTTTTTAATAATTTATATACTATTACCAATATTCCAATGGGAAGATTTAAAGAAGAGTTAGAGGAAAAGGACATTTTAGAAGAGTATATGGATTTGCTTTCTTCGAGCTTTAATGAGAGTGCAGTACCAAATATGATGTGTAGAAATCAGATTTCTGTAGCGTATGATGGTAAAATTTATGATTGCGATTTTAATCAAGCTTTAAATATGGAAGCCGAGGGTGGATTAACTATCTTTAATCTTATAAATGGAGATATGGAAAAGAGAAAGATTGCCTTTGACAATCACTGCTATGCTTGTGTTGCTGGAGCCGGAAGTAGCTGTGGTGGTGCGTTGGTTTAAAAATTTGATTTAGATGATTAGTTATTTGCAAATTTGTAAGCATTATGGTTTATAAAAATAACATATTTATATGAGACAATTATCTATACTAAAGTTGTTATTGAAATCTTATTTTAAATAATAGCTAATTAATTTAATATGAAATGTATGCTTTATTTGGGATATCAATAATAATATAGAATAAAATTCTTTAGATTGGAGATTTAAAATGACACGAGAAGAAATTAAAAAGGCTTATGATGAGGGATTGGATTGTGCAGGGGTTATTTTATCTCATTATTCTAATATATTAGGTTTATCACAACAGTAT
>JAISGP010000084.1 GCA_031263035.1 Lachnospiraceae bacterium
GCGTTCATCCTGAGCCAGGATCAAACTCTCGTTTAAAGTTTTGATTCTATTTTCAGGAAGACTCTAGCTTCCTAATTTCCCGTTTTACTGTTTCTTTTGGGTTGATGAATTTCTTCATCATTGTTCTGAAATTTTACTCTGCATCTTAGTCTTCAGAAGAACTAAAATGCTTTCGAAATTTTCAGGGTTGTTGTCTATGATTTAGTTATCAAGGTTCTGTCTTTAATTCTTTGTTTCTCTGCCTCAAGGACAGCTTAAACATAATAGCATTTTCTCTCTAAACTGTCAAGAAGAAATTTAAGAAATTTTGATTTTTTTTACTGTGTAAATCTTGGTTCATTTCTTGGTTTTTCTCCGCTGCTTTTCGACAGCTTGACTATATTATCATTCAATGGTGAAACTGTCAATAAGAAATTTTAGTTTTTTTGTGTATAAAGTGTGGCTAATATATGCTAGGAAAACAAACAACAAAATCTTGTGGTTCTTCAAAAAAGTAACCACAAGATTTTTGCTTTTCTAATTATTTTTCAATATCTTAATTTTTTAAGTTTATGTATTACAAAATATATAATTTTATTTATTAAGTCTCTTTAGTACATATAAAATACAATCAATGCTTCTAATCATTAAAAAAATAATCAGACATACATATGAATAATACAACTTAACTCGCAAAATGTATTAAATAATTTCAATATTCAAGTAATACAATTTTATCCTAACTGGCTATCAAGGATACCTTTTACTTCTTCAAGAGCTTTATCTATTCCTTCTGGGTTTTTACCACCAGCTTGAGCCATTGATGGACGTCCACCGCCACCACCGCCAACAAAACCTGCGATACCTTTTATAAGATTTCCTGCATGGGCGCCTTTAGATACAGCACCATCAGTAGCCATAACTACAATGTTTACTTTACCGTCATTATCTGAAAGTAAAACTACAACACCATCTCCAAGCTTATTCTTTAATTCATCTCCCATGTCACGAAGTCCATTCATGTCAATTCCGGAGATTTTATTTGCAAGAAGTTTTACTCCTTTGATTTCTACAACTGTATCCATCAAGTCAGAAGCAGCTTCTTTAGCTTGTTTGGCTTTTAAGCTTTCAACTTCAGATTTTAACGTTTTAACTTCATTTTGAAGAGATTTTATTCTTTCCCCTAATTTATCTGGAGTTGTTTTAAGTAAACCTGAATCTTCAATTATTTTGTTTTCTAATTCTTCAAAATAATCAAAAAGTCCTTTACTGGTAAGTGCTTCAATACGTCTAACACCTGAAGCAACTCCAGTTTCAGATACAATCTTAAATGCTCCAATATCCCCAGTATTTCCTATGTGAGTACCACCGCAAAGTTCTTTAGAAAAATCTCCCATGGTAATTACACGAACAATTTTACCGTATTTTTCACCAAAAAGTGCTGCTGCTCCAGTCTTTCTAGCTTCTTCAAGAGGCATTTCTGTTGCAGTTACTTGCAAATGATTTTGAATTTGCTCATTTACTAAATATTCAACTTTTTTAATTTCTTCTTTTGTCATTGGTTGGAAATGTGTAAAGTCAAAGCGTAGTCTCTTACTGTCTACAAATGAACCAGCCTGTTCAACATGAGTTCCCAAAACTGTTCTAAGAGATTTCTGTAGCAAATGAGTAGCTGAATGATTACGTCCAGCTAATTGGCGACGTTTTACATCAATAGCAAGTTCTACTTCTTCACCATCTTCAAATTTTCCACTTTCAACATAACCTACATGACCAATTTTATTGCCAAGAAGTTTGATTACATCCGTAACGATGAATTTTCCTCCATTTGCACCGGTTATAACACCTGTATCGTTAGCCTGTCCACCACTTGTTGCATAAAATGGTGTTTCTTCAACAAAGATAGTTCCCTTGTCTCCTTCTTCAAGAATTCCAAGAATTTCTTTCTCTGTTGTCATGGCTTTAATAGGTGATTTATATGTATAATTCGTATAACCAACGAATTTGCTTGATAGACTTGGGTCTAATTCTTCATATACAGTCGCATCATGACCCATATAATTAGTAACAGCACGGGCTTCACGAGCAGTCTGTCTTTGATGTTCCATAGCAGTCTTAAAGCCTTCTTCATCAACTGTCATGTTTTTGTCTTCAAGAATTTCTTTAGTTAAATCAATAGGAAAACCATATGTATCATAAAGTTTGAATCCATCTTCACCTGATAATTTCGTTTTACCATTTTTTTCTAATTCTGTTATTTTTTCTGATAAAATAGCTAGACCTTGGTCTAAAGTTTTACCAAAGGCTTCTTCTTCATTTGCAACAACTTTTAAAATAAAGTCTCTCTTATCTTCAAGAGATGGATATGCATCTTTTGAAGTTCTGATTACTTCTTCTGCCAATTCTACTAAAAAGCTTTCTGTTCTGCCTAAAAGTCTGCCATGACGACATGCACGACGGAGAAGTCTTCTAAGAACATATCCACGACCTTCATTTGATGGCATAATTCCGTCAGAAACCATAAATACAACTGAACGAATGTGGTCAGTTATAACACGAATAGATACGTCCGTCTCTGGTTTTTCGTTATACTTTACACCCATAATACTGCAAACTAACTCACGAAGGGCAAGGATAGTGTCAATATCAAACATGCTTTCAGCATCTTGAACAGCACAAGCGAGACGTTCTAAGCCCATACCTGTATCAATGTTTTTCTGGTCTAATTCAGTGTAATTTCCATTTCCATCATTATCAAATTGGGTGAAAACATTATTCCAGATTTCCATAAATCTGTCATCATCTTCACCAACAGTAGCATTTGGATTGCCATTTCCATATTTTTCTCCACGATCATAATAAATCTCTGAACATGGACCACATGGACCTGATCCATGCTCCCAGAAATTATCTTCTTTTCCAAATTTAAAAATTCTTTCCTTTGGGATACCGATATCTTCATTCCAGATTTTAAAAGCTTCATCATCTTCAAGATAAACTGATGGATAAAGTCTATCTGGATCAAATCCAATAACTTCTGTCAAAAACTCCCAAGACCACTCTAATGATTCTTTTTTAAAATAATCTCCAAAAGAGAAATTACCTAACATCTCAAAAAAAGTTCCATGACGTGCTGTCTTTCCAACATTTTCTATATCTCCTGTACGAATACACTTTTGGCAAGTTGCCATACGTACATTTGGTGGAATCTCCTGTCCTGTAAAATATGGCTTAAGTGGTGCCATACCTGAGTTAATAAGAAGTAAGCTATTGTCATTATGTGGTACAAGGGAATATGATGCATGACTTAAATGACCTTTACTTTCAAAAAAATCTAAAAACAATTGTCTTAGTTCGTTAACACCTCTATATTTCATAATTGTCCTTTCTGTTCCCAAAAAACTGCAGAACTCATGATAATCAATTTGCAAATACATTTTAATACAATGTGGATATTCAATCAATTATATAAGCAAATTTACAATGTGTCAATTTTTAAAGGGCTTAAAATCTCTACTTCACGAAAAAAAAATATTTTTACATATTTACTCAACTTCACAAAAGACACAGTTATAAATTTCTTATCATAGTACAAAAAGAGGACATATCTTTTGCGATATGCCCTTAAATGAAAAGAAGAAGAAAATTTTATTATATCTAAAATAACTTATCCACTACACCCCTATAGCAAATATAGTTATTAGATAACGAATTTTATTTACTCGGTTTTAGCACCAAGTTTTACTGTTATTGTAGATTTCTCATATTGTCCATTACTTCCTGATGTAGACTGTATTGTAAGTTTAACTTTTTCACCTTTTTTATAATAGGTAAGTTGTTCTTGAAGAGAAGCCATATTGGTGATTGTTGAGCCCTCAAGGCCTGTTATAATGTCACCTTTTTTAAGACCTGCTTTTTCTGAACCGCTTCCATTTGCAACGCTACTTACGTAAACTCCAACTGGCATGTTGTACATCTGCGCAGCTTCTTCGTTTACATCAGCGCCTGTAATACCCAAGTAACCTTGGTTAGCAGCACTAACTTTTTCTCTTGTAACTTGATTCATAAGTTTGTCAAAAATTTTACTAGCTTCATTTATAGGAATTGAATAACCCATTCCTTCAACTTCATCAGTTGCAATTTTGGCACTATTTATACCTATAACTGTTCCATTTGCATCTACAAGTGGACCACCTGAATTTCCAGGATTAATTGCTGCATCTGTCTGAATAAGATTACCATTGTAATTCTCTAAAGTACGATCTTTAGCGGAAATAATACCCTCTGTTACAGATTGTCCATAACCTAAAGCATTACCAATAGCTATGGCAGTTTCACCAACCTGAAGCTTTGAAGAATCTCCAAGAGTTGCAACTTTAATTTCCTTAAGTGTATCTGATTTAATATTTGAAAGTTTAACAGCCACAACTGCTAAATCACGATTTGAATCTGTGCCTTTAACTGAAGCCTTTACACTTTTACCATCTACAAATGTAACTGTAAGCTCATCAGAACCTTCAACAACGTGATTGTTGGTTGCTATTAAAAGCTCTGAATCATTTTTAGCAATTATGAAACCTGAACCTACACTTTTACTCTTTTGTTCTTGAGATTGACCGAAGAAATTCTGAACCTCTTGAATACTCATATTTGTAATTGAAACAACTGAAGGCATTACATTTTTCGTAACTTGAGAAACATTTGACTTACCCTCGTCACTTGAACTAGTAGTAACTGCAGTTGCCTTTATAGCTGTTCCATCGGTTCCACCATTTCTCATTCTTGAAAATGCGCCACTAAATCCTAAAGCCGAGAAAACACCTATTGCAAATACAAGAGCCCCACACACAAATCCTAATAAAAATCTATGCTGTCCCTTACTTTTCTTTTTATGTTCTTTACGCTTTACGCCATTGCCACCATTTCCATTAGAGAAATCCCAAGTAGCATTAGAATATGAAGTATTATTTCTAGAACCCTGATTTAAACTCTCATCCATATTAACAGTAGAACCATTATATGTCTCTGAATTTCTATTTTCATTACTTGAAGGATTTGAATTGCTGTAACCATTATTTTCACTTGATGAATTTAAATTACTATAACTATTATTCTCATTTGTTGAATTTAAATTACTATAATGATTATTCTCACTTGTTGAATTCAAATTACTATAACCGTTATTCTCACTTGTTGAATTTAAATTGCTATAACCATTGCTCTCATTTGTAGAGTTTAAGTTACTATAATGATTATTATCACCTGTCGAATTTAAATTACTATAACTCTTATTCTCACTTGTTGAATTTAAATTACTATAACTGTTATTCTCACTTGATGAATTTAAATTACTATAACCATTATTATCACTCGATGAATTTAAATTACTATAACCGTTATTCTCACTTGTTGAATTTAAATTACTATAACCATTATTATCACTTGTTGAATTTAAATTACTATAACTGTTATTCTCATTTGTTGAATTTAAGTTACTATAACCATTATCTTCCTTTGATGAATTCTCTCCATCTTTATACTCATTGTCTTTATCAAACATAGGATTACCTCCAAATATATTATCTATTTTCTTTTGACTATGTTGAAAGTATACTTTTCCAATGTGAGAGTTAGGTGAAGGTCATCTATAAATCACATGAGAAAATTAAAAACTAAATGTTAACATAACCTCCCCCTCCACCAATATTTAAATATATAAAAACTACTTAAATATATTATTCTAAGTCCATCGTGTAATTTTCCTTTTTGAATAATATTGGCTTAAACATACATATATGATAAAAACTGGATATATATAATATTTCAAGACCATAGCGCAATTTTCGTTAGTTCGGAACACGATGCAGGAGGCTACCGACGCCTGTTTGAGCGATAGCGAGTTTGCCAAAGGTAGCCTCGCCATTTGCGAGTGTGAGAACTAGAAAATAAGCGTGTCTGAAATATTATATATATCCAGTTTTTCATAAAATATATAAAAAAGTCAAATACACTATTCCAGAAATACGCGTGTCTAGAATAATATATTTGACCAATTTTTCTCTTATATTTACTTTATATCCTACTTCTTATTAAATTTAAAGATTGCCTTCATCCCCTGTATCACAGGCAAATTAGCAAGTGCAAGTCCATAAACAATTCCAAGATGTGCCAAATCTAGGCTTTCCACCTTAAACACCCCTTGAAGTGCAGGAACAGTAACAACCGAAGTAATTAAAACTAATCCAAGTAAAAATGCTCCAATTAGGAATTTGTTGTTGAAAAATTTCCTTGTAAAAATCACAGGGCGATTTGATTTGCAATTAAAACCATGAACAAGACGACTTGTACAAAGCACCGCAAATGCCATAGTCATAGCTAAAGTATGGTCACCCTCACCTAAACCAATCATGTATGCAATTGCAGTCATACAAGCAATTACAAATCCCTCTGTACCAATGCGAGTAAGGAAAATACGAGTTAAAATCCCTTCGTTGCGAGGACGTGGCTTATCCTTCATAACTTCAGAAGTTGGTGGCTCAAGACCAAGAGCAATAGCCGGCAAACTATCTGTTAGTAAGTTTATAAACAGTAGATGAACAGGTGCAAATGGTACCGGCAAACTAAGGAGCGAAGCATAAAGAATTACTAGAATTCCTGCAAAATTTCCAGAAAGCAAAAATTGAATTGCAAATTTAATATTCTGATAAACATTTCTACCATTTTCAACAGCCTTTACAATTGTAGCAAAATTATCATCTGTTAATACCATTGAAGAAGCATCTTTCGAAACCTCTGTTCCGGTAATGCCCATTGCAACACCGATATCAGCTTGCTTAAGAGCCGGGGCGTCATTAACACCATCTCCTGTCATAGAAACAACATTTCCAAGTTCTTGCCAAGCACGAACAATACGAATCTTATGTTCCGGAGAAACACGAGCATAAACACTAATCTTTGGAACAAATTCCTTTAACTCATCATCAGTCATATCTTCAATAACCGAACCTTCTACTGCTTCACTTTCATCCTCTAAAATACCAATACGCTTTGCAATGGCAGCGGCAGTAATCTTGTGATCCCCAGTAATCATGATAGGACGAATTCCTGCCATTTTACATTCCATAACAGCGGCACGACTTTCCTCTCTTGGAGGATCCATCATAGCAATCAAGCCCACAAAAGTAAGTTCATTTTCATCTTCAAAAGCAATATCTGCCTCTTCGCCTACATGCTTATATGCAAATGCTAAAACTCTTAAACCATTTCGACTATACTCCAGATTTTGAGAAATAATTTTAGCCTTATCATCTTCGTTAAACTCTCTATCAGAATCCCCAATACGAATTCTTGTAATTCTATCTAAAAGTACATCTACAGCACCCTTAACAATCATAATATATCTGCCACCATAAGGATGGGCTGTACTCATAAGCTTTCTATCACTGTCAAAAGGAATCTCTGCAAATCTTTTATAATCATCTCTTACATTATCAACTGAAATCCCAAGATTGGTTGCAAGGTTTATAAGAGCTGTTTCAGTTGGGTCACCAATCTCTTTTCCATCTTTATTTGTAGAATCGTTATTCAACATAGAAAAATGAAGAAGTAACTTTTCATTTGGAACTTTTAAATCAATCTTATCTACCGGTATATCTTTTCCATCAATATAATAATGCTCAACTGTCATTTTATTTTGGGTGAGAGTACCTGTTTTATCAGAGCAAATTATAGAAACTGAACCCAACCCTTCAACAGCTTGAAGCTTTCTAATAATCGCTCCTTCTTCTGCCATCCTTTGAGTTCCAAAAGATAAAACTATAGTAACAATGGAACTTAATGCCTCTGGAATAGCCGCAACTGCTAAAGCAACTGCAAATAAAAAGGCATCTAATATTTTACCACCTTGTAGTACATTTAATCCAAATATAATACTGCAAAGAATTAAAATACCAATTCCAAGTTTTTTACCAAAATCATTTAGACTTATTTGCAAAGGTGTAAGTTTATTTTGAGCTGTTTTTAATAGTGTGGCAATCTTGCCCACTTCTGTTTCCATGGCAATGCCTATGACTTCATATGTTCCACGACCATATGTGGCAAAGCTTCCTGAAAAGACAGAATCCGTTCTGTCACCAAGAGCTGCACTTTCTGAAACAGGATCCATAGACTTTTCAACCGGCACTGATTCCCCAGTTAAAGCACTTTCGTCTACTTTTAAACCGGCAACTGATAAAAGCTTTCCGTCTGCAACAATACTGTCACCAGCTTCCACAAGGACCTCGTCACCAATAGTAACCTCTCTTGCAGGAATTAGCATGGTAACCCCGTCACGAATAACTTTAGCTTCAGGGGCAGATAACTTTTTCAAGCTATCCAAACTTTGTTGAGCCTTAATAGTCTGTACCGTTCCAAGAATTGCATTAATAGTTATAACAATTAAAATTACAATTGTACTTTCTACATCTCCTAAAGCTCCCGCAACAATCGCTGCAATTATAAGTATTATTACTAGAAAATCCTTAAATTGTTCTAGAAATATTCCAAATAAACTTTTTCTCTTTTCTTCTACTAATTCATTAGGTCCATATTTTTCTTGATTGATTTTTGCCTGTTGATTTGTAAGCATAGCTTCCTTCCTTTATAAAAAAATTTTAACCTGTATATACTACTGTATTAAAGTTAATTTGATGTGAATATAACTTTATTTAATTTATTCCATTCAAATCTTGATACAACCGTTTAGCAAAACTATCAGTCATGCCACATATATAGTCAGTTACTAGTAATAGTCGCAAATAAAGTCTCTCTCCTTCATCTTTCCCCTTAGAAGCTACTTCATAAGCTCTTTTATAATTTGAAGATATTAGCTTAATCAAACGTTTATCCATATCTGTTTGTTTAGTAATGTCCTCATAATAAAGTATTGCATTTACAAATTTATCCAGAAGAAAGTTCATCATCACCCCTTCTGCAATTTCCATTTTATAAATAAATTTAGAACAAAATACTTCCTCATAAGCAAATCTTTTTAAGCTACTTACAATTCCTTCTGCAAATGTTCCCTCAAAAAGATCAGTTTTATATGTGCCTTCCATAATGGCTTTATAATTCTTCGTGAAACTATAAGAGGCGCATCTTATCAAGAAACCTTGCACTCGGATAGTGAAATTCTTCACAGCATATTCATCTGGATTTTCTTCATCATTCTTCAATCCACGTTTGCGAAATTCTTTCAACTCTGTGGCAGGATAAAAAAATGAAGGATGTCCATCTTTTTCTCGTTCACGAATTATGGTTTCGCATTTTTCCATTTCTCTTAAAATCATATCATAGGTCAAAAATCCTTTTACAAATGCATCTTCTATATCAGCAGAGCAATACGCTATATCATCTGCGGCTTCAAGAATAAATGTAAGAGGATGTCTTAAACCACCAGTTCCGGTTTCTTCCATAATATCATTAAAAACATCTTTATCTGCATAATTATATCCCATTTTTTTAGTTCGGATATCACCAGAATGTTTATCAACTTCTATAGATGAAACTGGATATTTGATTATGGTATTTAATAGTGCATAGGTTAAATTCATTCCATGCTCGTCTACTAAATAATGCAATTTACTAACAAGTCGAAGAGCCTGAGCATTACCTTCAAAATTAAGCAAATCTTCTTTCATTTGCAATGATAGGTATGAAGCTAAATTCTCATCTTTATATTGAATTTTACTTAGATTATCCCTAAACCAAGTTCGAATTGCTTCTTCTCCAAAATGTCCAAAGGGAGGATTGCCAATATCATGTATTAAGCCTGCACACTGCAAAATATGTCCAATATCTTCTTTAGTTTTATTTGTAAAATTATCATCCATATGATACTTTAAAATATCATCACCAATTGTTTCTGCAAGGGAATGTGCAAATGAAGAAACTTCCAAAGAGTGGGTAAGTCTTGTTCTAATAAAATCACTTTTATCTAATGGGAAAACTTGGGTTTTATCTTGTAATCGCCTAAAACTGGCACTACCAACAATTCTATGATAATCTTTTTCGAATTCGCTTCTTACGTCATACTTTTTATTGGTATTTTTAGTCGAGCTTATTCTGCTACGTTTACTTGAAAGTAATGTGTTCCATTTCATATAGTATTTCTCTCCGTACAAAATTTAATATTACAAAGTGCAAATGAAATTAATATTAACTTCTTTACTCTGAAAAAGCTGCAACAGTAGAACTGCTACAGCTAATATTTTAACTTTAATCAAGGTATTTCGGTGGCTTATATTCCTTACCAAGAAGTGCTTTTTTCTGCTCTTCTTTTCCAAGGAATGCCCACTCGGTCATATCCACCCATCCATGAATCATTCTATCATATACTTGTACATATCCAATCTTCTTTTTATGAGTTCGAACACTATTTGATTCATATTCTCGATTGGTATAAGGATTTAATTCTCCTTTTGATAAATCCTCTCGTTCATCAAACTTGGCACGTTCTAAAATCTCTTTATCTCGAAGTGAAAGACTTCCTCTCCTAATATCTATATCCTCAACGTCCTTTTTATCAGCAGTATTTACACTATCTTTAATATCTACTGTATGCTCTTCTTTAGCAATAGATCCGTCTTGTTCATCATCATACATATGTAAAATCGAACTGTTTTTTTCAGCTTTAGAACCTTGATTAGCTGCAAAAGATTTATCAGTTTTACTTCTCATACGTGCAAAATAATCTCTAAGTCTTGAAGTAGCTTTCTTTTCAGCTAATTCTGAATCTACAGAACCATCTTTTTCATCATCTGAAACAATCTGATCAATATCCTGAAGAAGTTCAACAATATCTCCTGAATCATTTTCAATCTCTGTATCACTTGCTGCATATTTAGTTGCAATATCTATAGCATCTCCAACAGTAAGACCACCGTCGTTCTCATCAAGATTAGATTTATGCCTGCTTCTATTACGTTCAGACTTTTCTTCAATCTTCGAAAGACTACTTTGAAGTGCTTCGTCATCCATATCAAGGCACTGCAAAATATCAAGACGAAATTCGCAGCCAAGAATACTTGTAATTAAACGCATATCTTTTTCTTGAAAATTATCTCTTGAAAGTCTTTGCGTAAGATTTTGACGAGACATCTTTTTACCAGTCGTCTTTTCAATAATCTCTGCCAATTCTTTAATTGTCATATTCTTTCTTTTAAGAACAATCTTGACCTGCTCCCCGAATGTAATGTCCAGCATTTCTTCCTCCTGATTCAAACTTTTTCTTCTACGCCATTTATAATATCTAAAATACAGTTTTTACTGTAAATTGTTATTTGATTAAAATAATTTTGTTAAAGCAAAATCATTAGAACCTTTATGTTATATAATGATAAGCTTGCTTCTCGTAATTTATATTACATTATAATATATATATTTGCAACAAAATAATTGCTTAAATATTCAACAAATTCCCCATAATTAATCATTTGCACAATCAATTATGGGGAATAGTCTTATTAAATTACATTTTTAGAATTAAATACCTTTTGCAGGTGCTCCTGAGTCTCCAAAATTCCAAGGTGTATAGCTTGCCCAACCGTTATCTACAATTAGTCCTCCCGGAGTGGCTTTATTTGAACCTTCAGTAGCATATTCAGGCATATGAGTTCTACCTGTTACAACATCTGTTGGAGGATTAGTTATCTGTGTTAAATCAATATTAGCTAAAGTAGATGATAACGAACCGCTTGATACAAATGGAAGTCCTCCATTTGCAGAATTACCGGCTGTTCTTACATTCGTAATAGGATTAATAAATTCTCCAGTATCGGGATCAATATATTTGGCTTCAACCATGTATGTAAAGTTTCCAAAATGCTGCCAATTATCTCTTATTTGATCTTCTACAAAGGCAATTGAATATGTTCTATCTTGAATTTGATGGTTGTTAATATTTATGCAATTTAGGAATTTACCTTGTCCTAAACCTATACCTGCACTTTGAAGATTATCAAAGGTAATATACTCCGTTTCATCAAGGCTATAACAATTTTCATATTTGTATGCACCGAAGAATGTTCCCACAGTTTCCATACCTGAAACCTTAGGCATGTCCTCAACTACATCTAGACTATAGCATCCAGAATATTTTCTAACTGCACAATTATCTTTAACTACCTTAACATGATTAATTGGCGTTATATCTTCCGGTTGCTCAAGAGAAATACATCCCATATATTTAGCACGTTCGAAGTTGTTGCCAAGGACTTCCACATTTTCGATTATATCTATCTTTTCTGCTTCTACGATAGATTTGCAATTCATATACTTAGCCCATTCGAAATTATCTCCTATAACCATGCCATCTTTAGCAGAAAGGACACCAATATTTTCTACACTAGTTATATTTTCACAATTTGCAAATTTAAATGCTTGGAAATTATCTCCAATATTAATAACTCTTGTTAAGGAATCAATACCTACCGTTACTTTTATATTATTGCAAAAGGCATATTTGCCCATCTGGAAATCTTTACCAATGGTGGTAACATCAAGCATTCCTTCAACATCTTCAATATTAGTTAGATTAACACAGCCGAAATATTTATACTGTTCGAAATAATTTCCGATGGTATTACCAATCATCTCTTCATAAGGAAGGAGCATATTTGCAGTGGCAAGTACATCCACCTTAACTAAAGAATTTTGACCAACATACTTAGCCGGCTCAATATTATACTCTAAAGTGTCTGGATTGGTCAGATAATGAGGATCTATCTCATATTTCATATCATCAGGATCAGCTGTATCCTCATCCGGTACATGATTTAAGACTTCATGACCTACTGAATAGTAACCGATAGCTCTTCCCCAACCATCATCATTTTCATTGGCTTGTTTAAATTCGATTTTATTAACTGCATTAAGTTTTAGAGGGCTTGTATCTGCTTCTGTAATCTCTATTGGATTTCCTTCATCATCAAGTCTAGGAGTAGTCGCACTCGATGGAGTAACTGTAAAGTCCTTAGTATCATCGTTATAAGTTACAGTTCTATCCCTATCAACAGAAGTTCCTGTCTCTGGATCTGTCTTTAATGTAACCATAACTCCAGATTTTACTCCGTCTGCATTAGAAGTGGCTTCTGCATCAGCCGTATCAAAATATTCTGAAGCTTCCTTATAGGCTGCTGCATAACCCATAAATCTTCCATCTGGATGATCCTTAGTCTTATATAACTTATCATTTACATAAATATATACGTCATAATTCCCTCGAACATTATCGCCTGCATCTTGATCTATATCTATATCTGTATAGCCATCTTGATTCTTATCTATGTTAGTATCTACTTCTCCATCTCCATCTAAATCTTCCATAAAATCATCACTACTTTGTTTCATAGAAACTGGAATTTCAAATGTAGGATTAGCATCCGTAGGTTTAACATACCAAATCATGCGTCCTTTGGTCATCTCTAAGTTATAGTTGGTAATATTTTTATCTGTAATATCAACCTGATTAGACATACTTTCTTTTATTGCATAAGGTGCGTAGGTGGCTCGAATTGCATAATTATCCCCTGGTTTTATTCCACGAAGAACATAATATCCATCGCTATCAGCAATTGCAGAAATATTATCTGCCAGTCTATGTCCATCTTGAAGTAGTTCTACCAATGCAGGTACTGGTTTTGACTTAGTAGTAGCATTATAATCATCATCTGCAGTTATAACACCAGAAATGGTATAAGTATCATCTATAGGATTAGTAGGTATAGGAATATTATTTTTCTTGGTAGAATAAGTAGTTTTTAAAGTTACATTTGCATTCTTCGTACCAAGTTTAATAGGTCTGTCTATTGTAATAGAAAAATTACTCTGACCTGCTGCTGCAATCTCCGCAGCTTTTACTTTAATACCAGAGCCAAAAACTCCTACCATAGAAATGCATAATAAAAGAGATAAAAACTTACTAGCTTTCTTTCGCCTAATTAATGCTGCAATGATAATTAATGAAGCTAAAACTCCCAATGCTAAGGGAAGTATGTTATTATTATCCCCTGTTTTCGTACTTACATCAGAAATAACTGTAACATCTGTGCTTTCCGTAGCTTTAACTGCAAGAGTAAAAGAAGTTGTCTTTTTAGCTCCTAGCTCATCTTTAAAATCACTGGTTTTTCCTGACACAACTTTTAATGATTTAGGGAGAACTAAATTACTCTGAACATTATATAAAGTCTTACTTGAAACATTCTTAACTGTTCCAATAATCTTAGTCTCTTCTCCTGCTTTTAATGTAGTTTTAGCTATACTTAGATTGAGCGTAACTCTACTGTCTGTCTTGCTTGCTGCTAAAGCTTTATTTGGGATAAGCATCATTAATAAAGCTATACAAATAATTATTATAAAAACTTTCTTTCTTCTTAAAACATTTGCCATATGAACCCCCATAGGAATCCAGCTTAATTAGTAAATTAAAGAAATCATACTATTATTAAGGCTTCTACAGAGTTGAAATTTATATCTCTAGCCGGATTTGTTTAGTTAAATTAATATACGATAAATTCGCCTGTTATTTCTTTGCTATTTCTTTCGTTATTTTTTTAAAGTATATCATTTCAATAAACAAATCACAAGAGTTTCATGAAAAACTATACAATTTTGTACAATTTTATTCACAATTATCTTTTAAAAACAAATTATCCTATAATCATGTTTTATTTAAGTTATTTTAAAACTCTATTTTTATACAAAAATATGCCCTATATATAAACCTAATTAATGGCTTACATATAAGGCTTTAAATTTTTTGTGCTTTCTACATCAATACTATTATATATATTTATTCTATTCTTCCGCTTCTTCATCTATAAGATATTCGTCTTTATCTTCATATATATCATCCTCTGGAAGTGCTTCAACATCTCGAAGTTTACGCTGAATAGCTCTAGTTCTGACTCCAGTTTTATCTAATTCTTGTCCAGCCAACACAATCTTACGTTTTGCCTTTTCAATTGCTTCACCGAATTTATTGAATTCAGTTTTAACACTACCTAATACTTCCCAAATTTCACTGGTACGTTTTTCAACTGCAAGGCTTTTAAATCCCATTTGCAATGAATTTAAGAAAGCAGCTATAGTAGTTGGTCCTGTAATTGTAACCTTGTAATCTCTACCAATACCTTCAAGTAAACCAGGAATACGAAGAACTTCCGCATATAAACTTTCAAAAGGAAGGAACATAATTCCAAAATCTGTGGTGTGAGGTGGGTCGATATATTTAGTTGAAATATCATTTGCAAATTTTTTAATCTTAGTTTCTAGGGATTTGCGATTAGTATTAATGCCTTCTATATCAGAGGCTTCATAAGCCTCCATAAGTCTACTATAATCTTCCGTTGGGAATTTGGCATCTATTGGAAGGTATATAAACTTATCATTTGATTCCTTACTTGGGATTTTAATTGCAAATTCTACTAAATCGTTACTTCCTTCTTTGGTTTTAACATTCTTCTCATACTGATTCGGAGTTAGAATATCATCCAAAATACCTTCCAACTGAATTTCCCCGAAAACTCCCTTGCTTTTAACATTGCTTAAAATAGTCTTTAAATCTCCAACCCCTTGAGCAATACCTTGCATCTCTACAAGTCCCTTTTGAACCTTTTCAAGATTATCTCCAACAAGTTTAAAAGACTGAGAAATACGCTTTTCCAATGTTTCTTGTAGTTTTTCATCAACAGTACGACGCATCTCCTCTAACTTGGCTTCGTTACCTGTCTGAATATCTTTAAGACGATCATCAACAACCTTTTGATTTTCCATAAGTCGTTTATTAACAGTCTCAGTGTTTTCCTTTAACTTATTCTCAACAAGGTCTCTGTTCTCTTTAAGGCCTGTCTCTATTGTTTCACGGTTTTCTTTAAGGCGATTATCTATCGTTTCTCTATTTTGATTTAATTTTTCTTCAACTAATTCTTTACTTTCCTTTAAACCACTTTCAATAGTCGTTCTATTTTCTTTTAGACGGCTATCTATTAAATCTCTACTTTCATTTTGCTTTTTATCTATAAGGTCTCTGGTTTTATTAGATTGCTCTAAGTTCTCATTTCGGAAAAGATTTATAGATTTAGAAAGCTCTTCCCTGTTTTCCTTAAAATTCTCACGGCTTTCATCTCTATATCTTGAGAATTCATCTCTAATTAAATTTTCATACCTATCTAATCTCTTTTCAAAGCTTGATAATGCTTCATTTATTGCACTTATCTCTTTATTATCGTCGTTTCCTCTTCCTTGTTTTAAAATAATTATTACAAGTAAAGCCACCACAATAACAATTCCACTTAAAATAATCGTTTCCATAATTTACTCCATTCATGTTTTTAATCTATCTCCATAATATCATTATACTGGTCCAACAACAATACAATAATTTCTAACTATTCCATAAAACAATCTGATCACTTTTTTTGCATGTTTAAGTATCCCACAACTATGGTTCAATGTAAAATGTGAACTTATTATACAATTTGTTAATAATTTTAAGAATTACATCCTTTTTGCTGTTTATTAAATATTAATATAAACTTACTGTTTTCTTAATTGCTATTTTTACTTACAAGCCTTAGAATAGCATATGTAGAAACCCGTGTTTCTACACCCCTTATTAATTATTTATACTCCCCTCAAACCCCATCGAGTCACCCCCCGATGGGGTTTACTTTTTTGTTACTAATTTCTTGATAGTTTTTGCTAACAAACTATGATTATGTTAGTATATACTTTCATAAAACTTCTAAAATTATGATCCTATATATTTATATCTAATTTATTGCAAGCACTATCAAATGTATGCATTTTAGGATTCTTTTGCATATTTTTCTTAACATTCTTATAATGCTCCAATAAGTATGTTTCTTCAACTTTTTCCAATATTTCTTCAATTACTTTACATGAATCTTCAAATTTAACCTCTTGCGCATAAGGAAAAGACTTTTGATACTTTCTCCACAACTGCTTTTGATAATCAGAATTTAATATATTATCTAATTGTTCTTCCCACTTATTAAATACATCAACAGTTCCTCTATATCCTGCAGTATTTATTATGGCTAAACGCAATATCTCAATATTGATTTCTGTTTTTCGCATATGCCAAATTGTATATATATCATATCTATCACGAGGTCTTGAAGATGCAGAACCTCTATGCAATACTGTTTCTAACTTTTCTGCTAAAAGAGTTTCAATATTATAAGCAAATATATCTATATAATCATTATCAAAAACTGATTTTAATGAATAGTCCATTTCTTTAGGGGTAATTTTATCACCTGTCGTTATATCAATGAAAACAACCTCACGTAAACTATCGAAAGAAGCATTAATTTTTATCTCAAATCCACCATATTCACTATCAACTCTAATATCCTTAATACTTTCAATATAAAATGTAAAACTATCCCTAGATTCATTGATACTTAAAACTTCTCTAAAAATATCCATAATTTTTTCAGATGATAATTTTAATCCTTTAATTGTAACATCTAAATCCATTGTAGTTCTTTTATCTATGCCAATAAAACTACTTATTAAATATCCGCCTTTTACAATAAAGGCATCTTTATATCCACTTTTAGAGATTAATCTTAAGATCTGTTCAATTAAATAATTTTGCATTATCTGCTGGGGATGAATTTCCTTCTCTTTAGCAATATTTTTAATCTTCGCTTTAAAACTATTTGCATTGGAAAAAATCATACAAGTACCTCCAAATATGATTGAACTTTCTTTTCTACTTTAAACATTTTTGCATATTTTAGTAATTTGGAATAATCTACATTTCCTTTTTCAACATAAATTTTAAATGCTGGTGCAATGATTTGAACATCTAAATCATAAATATTTCTTAAACATTCAGCCAAAACTCTTTCCTGCTCATATACTTTTATTTTCTGTCCATTGATACGAATCAAATCCATAACGCCCCCGAAGTAATTAGAGCGAAGAATAACTGGTTTAACCCCAGCACTTTTAATAGTTTTTGTATTAGTTCCATATGGAAATGTCATTACAACTTCATTTGGCACAGTAAGTGTTAAACCATGAAGCCATAAAGCTGTTTCCATAGAAAAAACACCCTTTGAAAATCTATGCTGAAGAGCATAATATTCATCAAGATAAACTTCTGGTAATTGATAAATACCTCTTTCTTCAGTAATCAATCTTCCCTGACTAATTAATCCATGAATACTTGCATATGATATTTGATTTTTCTTTAGTTCTTCATAAGTAATAAAACCTTTATTTTCTTTAATTAATATCTTTAGTTTTTTATCCGCTGACATCATAATATCATCTCCATCCTGATAGTATACACTAACGTTATGTAACAATGTTAGCATATACTATCAAATATTGTCAACAGTTATTATTGTTTAATTAATCAATGCTTGTGAACTCTACTCATCTTTCCATATTTTATTAAAAATATCTTTAATAAAATGTAAAATCCAACTGTTTTTAAAAATATATTTAATAACTTCTGATTTTTTGCTTTTATTTAAATTATATTTAAAAACTTTCCTTCATTTTCAATATTCTATCCAACATGACGAATATTATTTTCTGACAAAAGATATAAGCAATATTGATTCATACTTATACCTTCTCTCTTCGAATTTTCTGCCAAAGACTTATGAAGACTTTTAGGAATACGAAGTTTGAATTGCCCAGAATATTTCTCTAAATTATTTGGCTCATTAATTGCTATACCTTCTTCAATTGCTGCTTCTAACCATACTTCTTTTGCATCATTTGCATTTTTAATAGCCATTTCAATAGTTTCACCAGAGGAAATACAACCAGGTAAATCAGGAAATGTAATTACATACCCACCCTCATCAGCATCCTTAACTACTTCCATTGGATAATTCAAATTTAAATAATCCTCAATCTTTTTCATCTTTTACTTCCTCACTTTCAACTACTTATTTAATCATCTGGATATAAACACGCTTTATAGGTTCATTCCTCCTAACATTATATATGGTGTTATATGTGGTGTCAATAAGCATTATATAATACCATAATTTATTTTGACTTCAATTATGCTATAAATCAAAATTCATTTCAACGAAATGTGTATAAGTGGCAGTTTTCAGTGAATAAAATAGCATATTCAGTGAATAACCGTCACTAAATATGCTGCTTAATTTTTATTTATATTCAGTTTTTTCTATTTTTTAAATATTTTTTTCTGCAGATATTAGAATAACCTATTTTTTAAATAACTCACTATGACTACCTGTTCTTGTAAATACCACAAGATTTTGAGATAAATAATATTGATATGTTAAAACCCAGTCACTCTTTCGACCTTCAATATGTATTTCCCATTCACCTTTAGATTTAGGGCTTAATTTATGCTCTTTATATTCATAAGGTAATGGTATCTGCATATAAATCATCTCCATTGCCTCATCTAATAGCTTTATATCTTTACCTTGTTTGATTATTTTTTTATAATCCTTTTTAAATTGAGTAGTAAAATCAAATTCAAGCATATATTCAACTCCTTAAATCTTCAAAGAATTTTTCTTTATCACTTGCATTATAGTGTTGTCTATTAATATCTAAAGCAATCTCATCTGCTTCTCTAAATGCTTGTAAAGTTTCTTCAGTCGGAACTTCTTCTATTTGAAGATCAAAAGGAAAGCCCCCCACCTCTAAAGCCTTAGCAATAAAAATCCTTATTGCTTCATTAGTACTTGTACCTAGGCGTTTAAATAAATCATCTGCTTTCTTTTTTTGGTTTTCATCTATTTTAGTTTGTAAATTTGCTGTCATCATCAGAACACCTCCTGTCATTAGACTTATTATAATGTTTAATCCAAACATTGTCAATGAAAAAGAATGGTTTCGCATATATAAACATTATACTTCTTGCAAATATATTTATCCACTTTTTTGTTTCTATATATTATTTAACATATTTTGACCCCAAAAAACTTTGAAGTTTTTCTTAATAGACCCTAAAATCAGCCCCCAAAAAAGTTTGAATATCCATAAAATGTTTTTGTCGGAGTATAAAACAGCATATTCAGTGAATAACCTTCACCAAATATGCTGCTTGATTTTTATTTATATTCAGTTTTTTTATTATTACTCTTTACCCCTTGTTCTATAACACTCATCTTTCTGATAATTTTACTTGGAAAGCTCCATATCCCTCCAAGAGATAGTACTACACTTAATATTACTCCCAACCTAATCTTAATATAATAATTGCAAATAATTTTACCATTCCTTTTCAACAGAAATTATGGAGATTTACAATTCTTCATATCATTTATTTTTACCATCAAAATTCACTTTATCTTCTACAATATATATAGGTCTACCCTTAGTTTCTTGAAATAATATAGCAATATATTCCCCAATAATTCCTACAACTATAAAAAGTATTGCAAACATAAAACATATGACTACAATAATAGTGGAATAGCCAGATGGAGCATTATATACTACTTTCATTATTACAGCATAAATTATTATCTCCCAACAATTAAAACACTCAAATTATAAATCAAAAAAATTAAAAAAACATCTTTCTATTGGTTTAATAAGATATTTATTTAGCGGAGTCCAAATCAAATAAGATATAAGAATACATATAAATATTGCGAACAAAATAAAAGAAATCGATGTATCTTTATAGCCTAAGGAAAACCAGCTATTAATATTTGTAATTATTGAATATACTCCTAAATGTAAAATATATGGACCTATACTAAGTGCACCTAATTTAGTAACATAACTTGCTTTAATATTTTTTATTTTACAAATATATATTATCATACCTGTCAAAAATGTTAAAAAAACCCAATCATAATTACTATTAATAATAGTATTTTCAAAAACATAAAACACAAATACCAATGGTAAAATACAATATAGTTTTTTATTAAGATGCATAAAATCTTTTGAATGTATATAAGCTCCAAGGGAAAGCCAAACCAAACCTAAAGTAAAACCTTCTGCATATTGTAATATAGACACATTAAATATTCCAATGACTGATAAACTTTGAAATATAATTGATAGAATAAGAATTAATCTATAAGAGAAAAAGTACAAAAGAGTTCCAAATATTAATGATGAAATAACAAGTGACATTAAAAACCAGAGCTGTCCACTAATTGCATTACCCTTAATTAAGTTTGTTAAGTTTATATTTTTTGTATAAGAAATAATTGGATGAATAATGGACTTCCCATATATAATAGAATTAATCACAATTATTATTACACGTAAAATATACAAAATTACTGAACTAGATATATATAAAGAAAAAATTTTCAACGCATATTTAAACACTTGCTCAGGTCTTTTGTTATAAAGTAAAAAACCAGATGCAGCAAAGAAATATGGTACTGCCCAATCTAAGGCATTCCTAACCAAATAAACACTCGTATTATTTAACTTATTAACTAGCGGAACTTCAACATGAATCCAAACAACACATATCATTGCAAAAAATTTTAAAAAATCAATAGTATTATTTCTATTTTCTTTTATCATCTCAACTTTTTATATCCTTAATCTTTATTTTAAAAACTTTTTGTCAAAACCATACATATTCTTAAGACTTTTGTTAATCTAATTTACTTTATCATTCTCTAGTTCAATAAAATTAATTTTATCTTCTACAATATATATAGGCCTACCCTTTGTTTCTTGAAATAATATAGCAATATATTCCCCAATAATCCCCACAACAATAAAAAGTATTGCAAACATAAAACATATGACTACAATAATAGTGGAATAGCCAGATGGAGCATTGTATGCTACTTTCATTATTATGGTATAAATCATTAGAATCAACCCAAGTAGTCCAACAAAGCAACCTGTAAAGGCTCCAATTTTAAGTGGTGATGTAGAAAAACTAAGTAAAGCATTTATCGAAAATTTAAATAACTTTTTTATGCTATAGTGACTACTTCCAGCCGCTCTATCAGCCGCTTCATATTCAATAGTAGTTTTTTTAAATCCTACGGATTGAACAAATCCTCTTAAAAATCTAACTTTTTCACGATATTCTGTTTTTAATACACCAGCCACTCTATTACTAATCGCAAAGAAATCCGAAGCATTCTCCTCAAATTTTACATTAGACATAAAATTGAGGACTTTATAAAAAGCAGACGAAGTGATATTCTTAAGTAATCCTGCATCTTTATTTGCAGTTCTTACCATACTTATAACCTCATATCCCTCTTCAAATTTTTCAATTATAGAATTAATATATTCAGGGGGATGCTGAAGATCCGCATCCATACATATAATTCCATCACCAGAAGCGTTATCAATTCCTGCTATCATAGCTGCCTCATGTCCAAAGTTTCTAGAGAATTTCACATACTTAATTCTACTATCCTGCTCAGCTATACTTTTTATGATACTATCGCTTTTATCGACACTACCGTCGTTAACAAAAACTATTTCGTAATTCCATATGCATGTTTTCAATACTTCCGTTATAGTGTCATAAAATATTTGAAGAACCTGTTCTTCATTATATACTGAAACTACTAATGATATTTTTTTCATTTCTATTCCTTTACTAGTGCCTGTCGCAAAATTATTATCCTAAATTACTTTTTTTGTTTATTTCTCCAATTTAGCAAATAATTGATATCAATAAGTCAAGTACCTTAAAATAATTTCCTTAAAAATAATAACTTGTTTCTTTTCAGTAATGATTCTATTAAAATGTATAGAATAAAACTTAATACAATATTTAAAGAAAATTTTATCAAAGAATTTGATAAAATCAATCTTGAAATAATATTTTGATGATATATATTCAATAAATATAACCAAATAAATTGTCCAAAAAAACATATGGTACTAAATTCTCTCATATTTTTACTATAAGGAATATTACTTTCTTTAAATTTTAATACTGTAATAAATAGAAAAAATGACATAGGAACTAAAGACATAAACTGATCATCAGCTCCCTGTAATTTATAAAGTCTTATTAGATGTACTTCATAGAACATTATAATTCCAAATACCGTGTCAAATAACAACAACCACTTTATATCGATTTTTTCTATCTTACTTTCTCCCTTTTTGGCTAATATACCTATTGATAGGTAAATTGGAGCAACAACAGGAGAAAGTGCCCATTGTATATGTTTTTTGCTAAATAAATATATTTCTGTAACAAAGTTATTAGTTAGTTTTAAATTATAAAATTCTGAATTTAAAATAGCTAGTGAAAACAATAATATAGATATAATTACTAGTAATATATAATTAACCTTGGTATTATCTCTTAGAATTAATAAAAAAACTATTATAACCCCAATAACAGTTGCTGTTAAATACCACCCTCCATTATATGAATCAGTTATAAAAACTGAAATTATATATCTCTTTACAAAATATATCATTCCTTCTTTATTTTTAACTGAAAAATATATACTAAAAGGTAAGTTAACTATATACCAACTAATAAAAAGTATGATTATCCTTTTAATATAATGTATAATATATTTCCTTTTCTCATAAAAACTATCTATTAAATCAACTTTTTTTGCAATTAAAAACCCTGAAGAAATAAAAAAGAGTGGTACTGCCAACCTAGCTAATATCCTAAATAACGTATTAAGGTTCAGAGAGTATGAATAAAAAGGATTAGTATGTATTCCCACTACAAATATGGCAGCTACCATTTTCATAAAATCTATAATATCGTAATTTTTTTTCACTAGTGTCCCCTTTTACCGATTATTTTACCTTTATTCTTGTATTTTTTGGCAGATTATAATAATTAATAAATAGTTCTTCATCATATTTTCCTACTGGTTCTGGAACCCATAGAAAATCTGAGTACGGTAATCGCTTCACAACTATTGTATCTGAATGTTTAGCATCAAATTCTGCTTTTATAACTCTCTTCTTATTAAAAAAATAATTTGATGAATAAATATATAATAATAAAATCCATAAAAAAACACTTAAAAATGTTGTTAATAAAAATATAAATTTCTTACTGGATATTGGCAACTTCAATTCTGATAAAATTTCAATTCCATACATAATCTGAAAGACATATATAATATACATATTTCTAGGACCTACTGGTGATACTAAAAATAATGGAGCTAATATTGTAACTATAGAAAATAAATAAAATAATATTTTGATTTTCTTTTTTCTATCTAAAGGAACTACTATAGATAATACCAATATTGAGAAAAAATATAATAATAATACAGCTATTCTCATTTTTATGTTTTGTCCAAATAGCTTATTAAATGTGTTTATTATACTAACCGAAGTCAAATTGATGCTTATCATTAATGAAAAAACACAAAATATAAAGTCAAAAAACAAACAAAGCAATACTAGTAATTTAGTGTGCAGTGATTTTAGCATGTTCCGTTTAGAGTAACATACTGCAACAATCAGTAAAAATATAAAAACATTTAAAATAAAATTTCTAAAAAAACCATCAAGTGAAATGATTTTTATATTTTTTATTACTTGATTAAAAATACCTAAATCTAAAACCGTTTGTCTATATTGATCTTCACCCTTTATAACGCTTCTATATGCCGGGCTTGAAAACATAAGAACTGCACCTACAATATTTCCAACTAGAACACTAATATCTATATATGAAATGATATTATAATTTAGTTTTATATACAAAACAAAAAAAGCAGACATTAAAACTAAATATATTGTTATATTTTCCATAAATAGACTACTGATAATTCCAGAAACGAAAAAAATAATTAACTTTGATTTCGACTTAGATTTTATTATATCATTATAATTAAAATTAATATAAATAAAATATAATATAAAAATAGTAGGTATTACATAATTACAAAACCCTGATGTCCAAACCACCGCCTGTCTTACCATGCTTATAGGCATTAGTAAAAATAACAATATAGTTATGCCAAATTCTAATTTATTATTTTGATGCTTAGTATCTTTAGCTGAACTAATAAAGAAAATAATAAAGATATTTACAAGTGCCATAACAATTGTTTTCAAAAGATTAGAATGTGTTAATATCCTTTGAATAGAATTTCCAGCATATCTTCCGTTAACCATGAATATTCCGTAAATATCAAAACTATTATCAAAAAAATCATCATGTGTAAACATAAAGAAATAACACAAAAATAAAATAAAGAGAAATGTGATTGTATATTTATTTATATATTTTTTCTTCACAAATTAATACCTCTTTCTATATGTATTGGTCAACTTTATCCCCCCATTTCAAATAGGGCATTAAAAAAATTCATTTAAGTTGTAAATATTTTTTTATTCCGCGATTTTTTTGACATTTATCAAAAAAGCTGCTTCATTTTTGTATACATTGTCTTAGTAGAAATGTAATACTATATCTTACTGCAAATATCCCTATTAGATTCTTGTCATAACTAAAAATTAAGTTTTTTCAAAACTTGATGAACCTTATATCCATACTTAACAAGTTTTAATTTTAATATTTTGTTTTGTTCTTTTATTTTGATATCTTTATCATTAATGGTATTTTTATATTCTTTTATTTCTTCTATTTTTTTCTTAATCTCATTATCTTTCTCTTTTAAGTCAGTTTGATTTTTTTCATCCTGATGATACCAATATAAATATCGGTTGTTTTCCACGATTTTATCAATAATTAAAATTTGAAATAATATCTTTAAATCATTATCAATATATTGAAATACTAACTTATCTTCTTCTGAAAGACTAATATACCTATTTCTTGTAATATTTAATAATCTCTTTATAGACTTTTCAAAAACATATATTTCCTCTTCATTCAAAGATACTTCCTTGATACATCGAATCATTCTAAGACCTATTATAAAAGTTGAATATGTGCTAATATAATTTCTATTAGTAGTAACAATTGAATTTTCTCGAATTCTATAATTATAATAATATCTATCAATATAAACTACATAATCACTTTTTAAAAATATTTGAAAAGTAAACAATTCATCTTCATGCAAAATTCCATTTTCAAAATAAATATTTTTTTTAAGAATAAACTCTCTTCTCAAAACATAGGCAACTGAAGGGGCAAAAAACTCTTTATTATTATCAAGGGCTATAAAATATTTTCTCCCAGAAGCATATAATCCTGGCTTTGTTATTTCCTTTTTTAAATAGTTTATCAACTCGTTCTTTTTTTCTTTCAAATCTCCATTTTCATATAGAAGCTTTAAGTTAAAATGGATAACATCGATAAATTCATTTTTATATGAACTTATTATATTATATATGTCTGAAAGGAAATTTTCTTCTATAAAATCATCACTGTCTAAAAAATAAACATATTCACCATTGGCATAATTAATTCCAACATTTCTTGAAAAAGATAATCCCATATTGGGATGGGTATATAAACTTATACGATTATCATTCGTAGCATATTTTTTCGCTATTTCAAAACTTTCATCCGTAGAACCATCATTTATTAATAATATTTCGTAATTTTTAAAAGTTTGATTCAGAACACTATCTATACACTCTTTAAGATATTTTTCTACATTATATACTGGTATAATAACACTGAAAAATGGGTCAAAAATATTATTCAATTTAACTACTTCTGAGTTATAATTCGCATTTTCAAAAGATTTCATCTTATCGTTTAAGTTTTTAGCATTAACTTTAACTTGTTCATTTATCTTCATTAATAATTCCTTTATGTATAGTATTTACTAATATTTTATGTTTATAAAAAATCACCCAATAAACCATAGCTACTTTTTCACTTTAATATTAACATCTTTAGGAATTTTATAAAAAAGTTTAAATCTTGTATTCCATGGCTCTTGTGAAGGATCTCCCGTCCATACAAATCCATCATATGGCAGCTTTTGAATGATAACACTTTTATTTCCACATTGTACGTCATGCTTTATATTTTCAACAGTGTTTTTTTGAAAAATCCAAATTTTTGAATAAACATATAATAAAAACAAATATGATATGATAATAATAGGTACAGAAAATAAATATATTATTTTTTTTGTGCTTATATTTATTTGTGGTATAACATTCATGCATTTAACTATAATAATAATTTGCAATATATATGTCCCTATAAAATTTCTTGGCCCAATAGGCGTAACTATTAACAGCGGAGCAATCATCACTCCTACTGAAATAATCCAAAACAATATCCTCAATTTAATATCATTAGTAATTGGCAAAATCAAAATAAACAAAAAAACAAATACTATATATATCATAAGAACAGATATGTTTATATATTTATTATTGAATATATAACTTCCAAGATTAATAATGCTGGGATCAATTGACTGAAACCTTTTAATTACTGAATAAATTCCAAAAAATATTAAATAAAGATCAAATACAATATATACACCCTTTAAAATCTTATTTTTTGAATTAAAAACAAAAAATACTGATAAAATAACCAGAACACAAATCAACATAACATTTACTACTACATTATTTACAAAACCATAAATTGCAACTGTATTTAGATTATCAACAATTCTTTGAAAAATGGTAGTACTATTCCCTATTGTTCTATAACTATCTTGACCCGATTGTATAGCCCTATATGAAGAATTTGAAAACATAACAACTGTTCCAATTATACTTCCAAAAAGAAAGGCTATATTTGTTTTTTTTACTTGGCGAATATTTTTTTTATCGTAGACAATGATGCCTAAACCTAATATAACGTTATATATTGATATATTTTCTAAAATCAAACAGCCCAATAACCCTATAAATAAACAAGCTACAATAATGACAATCGACTCTTTTTTTTCTTTTTTCTCTATTTTTTTTGATATAAATATAAATGTTAAAGTAATAAAAATAGATGTAACATAATTTGAAAATCCAGAAGACCACACTATAGACTGTCTTAATAAATAAATTGGCATTAAGCCGAAACATAATAAAATTAAAAAAGCTGATAATTTATTATCATTTGCAAACTTATATATGTAGTAAATAATAATTGTTAATAATGTTCCCATTAATAAAGTCTTAAAAATAATACTACGAGACATAACTAAAATAATCAGATTTCCAAAATATCTACCATTATAGTTATTAAACAAAGTATTTAACCTTTCAATTCCTATTTTGCTTCCCCAAGCCCAATCATCTCCAGTATAGGGGAAAAAAAAGCATAATATAGAAATCAATATAAACAGCAAAATCCACTTATAGTTAATTTTTATTTTTTGCATATTATTCTTTTTAATAATAAACCCAATCCTTTGATTTTATTATTCCTTTCCTTAATTTCATTGCATACTGCAAGTCTATTTTTATCACTTTTCTCATGAAATTCTTTCATAGCTTCAATAAGTCCATAGCAATCTTCATTAGTTTGTTTTAAGTATTTTTTTAAATCATTATCTATTTTATTCAAATCTTGAAAAGTATAATTTGTTTTATATGTATTTCTTTCAAGCATTTCAATTTTCACTGTACCGTTTTTTTCTGTATTATTCTCTTTCCAAGCATGAACAGACTTTCCATCCCAAACTACACCCTTTTTAAATTCTTTTCCTGGGTTACCTCCTATAATAGAATTACTATTGCAAACCAATTTACCAACAGTCCCCCCCGCAACAATTGATCCTGAACCTATCTTTGTATCTTTTAAAATCAAACAACCCTGACCTACCCACACATGATCTCCTATAATAACCGATTTGCTATAATTAGTTCTTTTCTTACTTTTTATATCATAAATCAAATGTGGGTCAGCAGTTCTGATAGTACATCCATATGAAAACAAACAATCTTTACCTATAATTATTCCTTGATGTTCTGATAATATCATATTTAATTTTCCATTAAAATATGTTTCTCCACCTAAATATACATATTGATTGTTTCTTATCTCAATATTAAAGTTATAATCATGTTTTGATTGTTTCCCTATAAAAATAACATTATTATCACCATAGAAATTAATCGTACAATCATGAAATTTATTAGGTTGTTCAATATATATTATATTGTTTTTTCCTTTAACATTTATCTTTAAATCATTATCTGTATAGGCTATTTCGTCACTGTCATTATTTGTAATAATTTTTGTATTATTTCCAATATCTATATAATTCATTATAAATATAACCCTTCAATTGCTTCCTTATTCCTCTTACAATTATTTTGATCGTGAAATTCATAATAATTATTAACTCTATTTTTATATTCATCTCTCATAACGAAATTTCTTTCAACACCAATAGTAATATTTCTAATTAAATCATTTAGGGTTGTAGAAACAGGCCCGAATCCCATTGATTGATAATCAAAATAATTGTTTTTACCTTTTCCCCAGTTTCCTTCATCATATTGATAATAATAAATAGGTTTGTACATATATCCAAAATCAAAAAACACTGAACTAGTATCTGTTATCATAGCACAACTTTTATTTATGATATCAACATATCTGTCTGAGTATTCTGATATTTCAACAAACTTGGGATCTATTTCAAAATCATCCACCTGAATTCTTAAATTCGGATGTGGAACAAACAATATTTTTTTATTACTAATTTTTAATAATCTTTTTAGTTCCTCTGAATTTAAAATAGTATTCCAATTTTGATAATATTCTGTTTCTTTAAAGCCAGAATTTTTTTCTCTAATCCCATTTTTATTTAACTTACCCGCAAGCTCACTTCTCCAAGTTGGCATCACTGCAATATATTTTAATTCAGAATTAGATGCTAACAATCTATCATACCTAGGAAGCCCAATGAGTTTTACCTCTTTATCCGAGTATCCATATCCCATTTGAGGATTGACTATGCTATTATATTCTGTTTTTGATGAAGTTACAAACATTTGAAAATTTTGAACATCCCTATGTAACCAAGACGATAGATTTTCTTTTATTATACCATGTTGTAGAAATATGAATTTATATTTAAATTTATCATTAATTTTATTATCAAAAATCCAATAAAAAGGGCTCCATAGATATCTTTCAGCATGGGAGGTTATCATATTATTTGCTTGTAACATTTTAAAAAGATACTTTACAGAGTTCATCTTTACAACATTAAAACCTTCTTTTTTTAACCTTTTATAATCTTTAGTCTTTTTATTAATTACAAAATAATTAATTTCATTTTTTTCTCTATTTTGCTCATAATATCTATACAATACTTCAGCATTATCATCCGCTTTATCTACTCTATCAGTAAAAATATTAACTATTTTATCCTTTTTAATTTTATTTATTAATATTGATAATAGCCTAACTAATATTATCCTTTTCCAATTTTTACTTCCTTTTAAATATTTATAAAAAGTTAATTCAAGAAACAATTTATGTTTCAATGTGTTATTTTGGATTATAAAACAACGTTTTTTTAAATTATAATATATAAGCTTATTTCTCATTTCCATATATTGACCGGTTGAGTGAGTATTTAACTTAACAGAATTACCCTCAGATATCAATCTTTTTTTTACTTCTATGTTCCCAATTTTAGCAATAAAATATATTCTTTTACTTTTATTTATGAAATCCCACGGAATTTCAACTCTCCAGCCATAAGGTTCATGAATCTTTTTTCCTATAAAATATACACTATTATAAACAAATCTTTGATTATCTAAAGATATTACTTTACCCTCTTCATTTCTTATAAATGCAGAAAAATTATCATATGGAAACATTCCTCCACAAAAGCCAAATAACTCTAATTTATTTTCATCATTAAAAATACCTTTTAATACAACTCTTAATTCAGAAAACTTCTGCATAACATTATTATTATCATCAATTAGTTGAATATCATTCTCAAGAACATTCATCTGATAATAATTATTATTAACAGGCAATGCGTTTCTATACTTTAAATGTATTAATGCATGTCTTTGATAAGTGTTAAGCCATTTAGAAGTCTTAAGAATTAACTCATCATCTATATATTGTAATACTTTGTAAATTGAATCTATATAATCATCGAATTGCCCTTTATCCTTTAACGGTATCGGTGTTTCCTTCATTTTTATTATCCATGATAAATCATATAAAAACACGTTTTGTATCCATGGATGTAAACTTCCATATCTAGGGACAAAAAAATTGTTTATAGGATCTAACATTAATTTTTTTACTTTATAATTATACAATTTATGATTTTCTGAAGAATTTTGAATAGCAGAAGAATTATCATTTCGACGTCTATAATAATAAATCAAAGAATTTATTACTCCAAATTCTTTGATTTTAACTATAATTTCATTTATGAAATAACTATCTTCAGAAATTGGCATTTTAGTCGGAAACGAATTAATATCTAATAAATTAGCTTCAATAAATCCACTTGATAGTGATTGAAAAATCATATTGGGTTCTTCATCTATACTAATAATCTTTGTTTCATTTAATACATAATTTAAAGGATGTCCTCCATTTTTACCTTCAAAAAAAACTAACTCTCCTTTTATCAATTGAATTTTGGGATTGACTTCGTGGAATTTCCATACTTTTTCAAAGGCTTCCTCTTCCCATTTATCATCAGAATCCAAAAAATTTACAAATTTCCCTTCTATATACTTTATTCCTTCATTTCTAGCCGAACTTACTCCACCGTTTTCCTTATGTATAACTATAATATTATTTGGATACTTTTTCTGCCATTTGTCAGCTATCATGCCCGAACTATCTACAGAACCATCATCTACCATAATCAATTGAATATTTTCCTCAAACCCAATGGTTTGATTTACTAAACTTTCAACAGCTTCATCTAAATATTTTTCAACATTATAAACTGCCATTACTACTGAAAATTTAAAATCATATTCTTGCATCTATCGCTTTCCTCCAGTTATTTTCTTTACAAATGTCTTAATTATATTTAAGGGTCTAAAGTTTCTTTTACGCTTCTGTTTCATCAAAGTATCATTCGTCTTATCACCAACATATTGATCTACGTTATTATAGTTAGATGTTAAAAAGCCTTTATCTGTTATCAATCTAGGCGTTCCATTGTAATCCGGATATACACCATATGCTAATATAAAATCACCTTTTTTCAAAGTAACATCTAACTTTGACTTTCCTCTAAACATCGTTGAACAATAAAATTGTAAATCTTTCTTCGCTACAATTTCCTGCTTGATATTATCGTGGATAAATTTATCGTCCTCAATCATATTTATATCACTTGGTAAAGAAGTCGCTAACTTTTCAGATGAAGCATCATCTATTGTAGGTAACTCCTTCAGTGAAACCAATTCCGTATCTTTTTCAGAAACGACATTGCAATCATTATACATTGGTTTCTTTGTTTTCTTTTCTTTAGCTTCTCCTATAAATAAAAGATTTGGATTAAATAATCCTCGAACTACCTCTATCTCATCATCGGAATATGGTGAATAATCGTTACTATTTCTAGAAGAAGAAATAATCAACTTAGAGCTAAAGAATAATTGTTTATATTTCTCCGAATTAATTAACATCATTTGACTTTTATATTTCTCGTAATCAATGCTATTAACATCAGTTAAATCTTTCAAAATATAATATCTATTTAAACCATCACTTTTTTCGTTATCCAACTCAAATTGTTGAAAAGCGCTATTGCTTTCTTTAGCATCGCAATATAAAACCACATTATCTTCAAGTTCATCAAGACTAATCAAATCACGAACGGATGTAAAATTTAATTTATTTTTTAAAGCAACTGTTCGTTCGTAATTATATAATGGAATATTAGGTGTATCATTAACGAAGAAAGTAAAATTCTTACAATCAAATTGTATATCAAGCCCATTTTTAATTGAATGAAACACTCCTATTTTATCTGGAAAAAGTCTACATCCTCTTATATCTATTACACTAGTATAAAAATCTTTTTCAAATGCTCTTACTCCAAACTGTATAGTGGATTTTTTTATATTTTGCAAATCAATATCTATATAATATTCATAAAAAGTATTTGTTTTTATACTTTGAAGATAATATCCTAAATCACTTTCATATATGTTTTCTATATATGTACGTACTCCATCTACTTCATAAAATGGTTTTGCTTCATAAAGTTCTGAAAAGAAAAACATCATAATAGCCTTTATTTTTAATTGCTTTCCTTTTAGATCCAATTGAGTTATCATTTGTTTAAAGTTTTTTTCAATAGCAATAATCTCATTATTTTGAATATATTCAATTGTATTACTTTCTTGATTATAATTTTCACTTTTAAAATCAACTCTTGGAGCAACTTCTCCTCTGATTTTAATTAAATTATTCAAATGAAATCTATTCATCTGTTTATTTGGCTCAATATTTGTAACTAATAAACTAGGCTCTATATATTGAATAACATCTTTTATCTTTTCTTCCCAATCTTTATAATCATCATCAGATAAATGAAGTGGAAAAAAGGCTTCCAACTTAAATCTCCATCCAAATTCATCTAAAATTACTGATTGAACGTATTTAGAAATAACTTCATCTTTCCTATTAGAAGCAATCATTATTTCTGCCCATTTCAGAATCTCCTTATATGACTTCTGAGGATCTCTATAAACAGCTGAAGGACTATCTTTCTTCCTTACATAGTTATAAGAAATGACACCATCATACCATCCTATTGCATCTTTTCTCTCCACATAATTAGTCATAAATAATGAATCTTCCCCCATAGGAAGTTCTTCATTAAAATATATTCTGTCCTCTTCAGGTAAATTTCTTATAACTACATTAACTGTCTTCTGTGCTAACCAATAATATTCTTTTGTATTATATATTCCAATTCCTTTATCGTAATATTTTGTTTTTCTATTATCTCTTTTAGTATAATACTTAGTTTCTTTAGTTTGTGGATTAACAATGCCTTTGTAGTCATTTATCCCTTTTTCTAGTATTTCACTAACCTCATCTTCTTCATACTCACCAATGTATATTAAAGGATATGTAAGAATGTCTGCTTTATCTTCTAAAGAATCAAAAAAATCTACTACTCCTTTAAAATCCGACTTACCAAAATAGTCATCAGAATCCATAAATATAATGTATTGGCCTTTTGCTTCTTTTAACCCAAGATTTCTTGCTTTAGATACACCATAATGTCCTGTTTCAATAATTTTAATATCAGTTCTACTATCTTTCTGCCATAGCCTAACTATTTCTTCAGACTTATCTGTAGATCCACTATTAATAACAAGAACTTCCATATTAAGTTTTTCATGTTCCTTTGAACCATATATGGAATTCAAAGTTCTAGAAATTGTTTCTTCTGCATTATACATTGGAATTATAATGCTCAACTTATATTTTTTTTTCGTAGCGTCAAACATAAACTTTTTTCCTTGTTTTTTTTTGCTAATAATTAACACTAAATATTATAAATCATTAATAATCATATAAACTTGCATTTCATAAGACATTCTTGCTTGTCTAACTACTGTATCTAACACCAGTCCCGTTGAAAATGACAAGAAACAAAGCACTACAAACCCTAATGCCAATATTGCTAAAGGAATATGAGAGATAAACCTAAATTTTATAAATTCAATTATGACAGGCATACCAGACAACAACCCTAAAAACAATAAAATAATTGACACAATTGAAAAAAATATAAAAGGCTTATAATCTTTAAATAAATTAAAAATAGTCTTTAACACCTTAAATCCATCTGAGAAAGTATCCAATTTACTTTCGCTGCCTTCTGGCCTATCGCGATAATCTATTGGCACTTCTACCATTTTAAAACGTTTATCTAGTGCATGTATTGACATCTCAGTTTCTATTTCAAATCCTGGTGATAAAATCGGAAATGTTTTAACAAATAATTTATTAAAACCTCTATATCCAGTCATAATATCGTGATACTCGGCATGATACAGTTTATTAATTAATCCCAACACCAAATTGTTCCCAAGATTATGAAACGCTCTTTTGTTTTCGTTATTATACGTACCATTAGTTAATCTATCCCCTATAGTCATATCTGCCAATCCATCTCGTAGAGGTTGAAGAAGTTTTTGTACTTCATCCACTGGATATGTATCATCTGCATCTATCATAATATAATAATCTGCATCGATATCTCGAAACATTGTTCTGACTACATTACCTTTTCCTTGTCTTGGCTCAAATTTAACGATAGCACCAGCTTCATTTGCCAAACTGTTTGTTTTATCTTTCGAATTATTATCATACACATATATATCTGCTTCAGGTAGCTCTTTTTTAAAATCTCTTATAACTTTTTGTATAGTAACTTCTTCGTTATAAGCTGGTATTAAAATAGCAATTTTTTCATTATTCATTTGGTTTTTCCTTCTTCTCTTTCAAAAATAATAAAAATAACAAAAATGGAATCACTGCTGCCAAAGGAAGCACATATCTATACGAACCATCTATTGGTGATAAAAAAACAGTTCCATATTGAAAACAAACAATAATTGATACAATCAACTCTGTCCATTTTTTCATACTAAGAATATAACTAATCGCAAATCCAAAAATCCAAAAATAAACAGCTTGATTTCCGAGAAGTCCAATAATTGGTAATCTCAAAAAGACATTTTTAATACTATTAATAAATAAATTCATCCGAGGAAAAATAAGTTGTGATTCAAATGAAATATTATACCATTTTTTTAAATTAGGATTAATACTTCGTTCAGGCCAACCTGCATAAGAAAATAGTTTATCATATACTAAATAATAACCATGTGTTTGAGCTACAATAGCTTCCAAATAAACTCTAGGATGTTTTATTCCCATACGAAACCACGTAGTAAAATAATCTTCCCATTCTTTAGAACTTGGGAATGGATTATATGGCTTTGAACCCGCAGTACCCTTTATTGGATCAGAAATATGAGGTTTATAAAGTGTTTCAAGTTTTTCATAATTTAATATTTTTCCAATAGCCTTTTTTTCTCTTGGTGTAACTTCATTTTTATATTGTTTTACATATCTTGCTGTACATTGAAAAGGAATAGTCATCATTTCATTTTTACTTCCCTTTTCAACGCCTAAGTTACTGGTTATAAAAAGTAATAAAACCACTGATATACCAAAATTTACTACTAAAATAATTAAATCCGTTTTTTTTCGATTAATTGCTAATACGATAACCAGTGCTATTAAAGCGATAATTACTCCCTCATTTCTAAACATACCTAAAGAAATAGATGAGATGCATAGCCCTATATTAACCTTAATGCTATTATCTTTATCTCTAATCTTTCTACACAAAAAAACAACAAAGAGCAAAAATATTGCAAAATATAAGGAATCTTTATTTATTCTCGTTGCCCAATATGGCCATAAAGGAAAAATTGAAAAAAAGCCTAAGATAATCAGTTGCAACGAAACTTTTAACTCTTTTTTCCTCAAATAATTAATAGCATAAGCAAAAGAAAAGGAATTAAATAATACATTAATCACTGTTACAAGAAATATAGAATTGTTTTCACCAAATATTTTCCCAATGCGCACTAATGTTCCCACAAAAAATGTACTAAAGACTGGAAAATGAGATGTTAAGGGTGCTCCTTTAAAATATTGATTTAATTGAAAAAAAGCATCTGCACCTATGACTCCTGGAAAACGCGCAATAATATATGGCATCCAACATACTATAATAATAGCCATAAATTTTATTATAGTATTACTATTTAAAAAATCTCCTATTTTATTAAATTTGCTATTACTGATTATCTTCTTATCTTTAAATTTATTGATCTCAATTATACCAATATTAAATAACCTATTAATTAAAATCAAATAGCCAAGTATTACAATTAAAGAGTATAAAAATTGAAATTTATTTTGAAAAATAAAATTAAGGTTTTTCATTTGTTCCATACTTATTGCCATAACATTCAATATAGACAAGACAATAGAAATAATCAATGAAGGTATCTTAGAAAGCTCTATGTTTTTAATGGTTTTATATGTTTTTTTATAAAAGAAAAATAAAGCAATAAATATTATGGTATTTTTTACTCCATACATATTCACAACACTTTTTAATCTATAAATACTCGAAACTATAATATTATTTGTCATTGATGCTTTAGGTACAGTATAGTGAGTAGATAAAGCATTAACTGTTATTAATGCTTGAAATAAAAAAATAATGTTTTTTTGAAATAAAAAGCTATACATTTTTTTAATTTTTTTCATCGTCGAATTATAATACTCTCCTACTTGTAATTTAATTTGTTTTCCTCAACATATCCTCAGTTTCTTTATGGAAAACTAATTCAAAAATCCTATCAGTACTATGTCCATCACAAGATCTCATAAATTTGTGCTTAAAACCAACTACCTTTTGTTTATCAAATAATTCATCTATATTTTGAATATAATATATCATCTCATAGTTAGTTTTACATATTGGCCCAGGAGTCATCTCATCATATGGATAGTAGAATCCTCGCCAATCTAAATATTCATCTAAATCAAAAGCATAGAAAATCATCGGTTTTTCCATTAATGAGTATTCAAATACTAAAGATGAATAATCTGAAATACATATATCAGATATAACAATTAATTCATTTATACCTATTTTGCCAGTTAAGTCTCTTGCAAATTTCAAGAAATCTTCTGGCACTTCCGGTGGCTGCTTTACCAAAGGATGGTAATTAGCAACTATGACATATTCACCAGAAAATTTCTCTGCGAATTCTTTAAAGTCAAAAACATCTGGCATTTCTGCCTTAGCAACTCTTCCTCTAAAAGTTGGTGCATAAAGGATTATTTTTTTACCTTTGGCTTCTGGGAAGAGAGAATACAATTTTTCAAAAGCTTTATTTTTATACTCTATATCATAAAATACATCAGTTCTACTTACTCCGGTAGCTTTAACGATATTGCTTTCTTTTGAAATGCCCATTGCTTCTT
>JAISGP010000117.1 GCA_031263035.1 Lachnospiraceae bacterium
AAGACGACGAGGTAGATAGGTCAGAGGTGGAAGTGTGGTAACACATGTAGCTGACTGATACTAATAGGTCGAAGTCATGACCAAGAGTCAATGGATAGGAAAGATGTAAATCAGGAAAAGATATAACTTGTATGCGGTTTTTAAGGTATATATAAACCAGAGCAAATTTGTTCTGGTTTTTTTGTATATAGTATTAAATGAACTTGATTTAAATAGAAAATTTAATTAGTTAAATTCATTCTATTATTATTTGAAGTAATAATTTGTTCTTTAGAAATAAGATTTATATTGATAAGATTTTTTTATAGTTAATTGAATTTAATAAGAGTATTTATAAAAACTAGTCTTTTATTAAGGAATAAAAATATAATTAAAAAAAGAAGAATTTCCACTTTTGTAAGTGAATATTCTTCTTTTTTAGATCACATATACTATTATCTATAGTATTATGTAAAACATAATTTTAATTTATTAACATCTTATTTCGTATTTTACTGTCTGCGCACCTTCTCCATCGTATGAATAAGCACCTTCATCAGCACTAATTGTAACTGTAAAGTTAACGTTAATATCTCTGCCAACCTTTACAAGTTTATCTAAGAAGATATCTAGGTTATCTAGTGTAATATCAGCAATTTTAGTAATATTATCAATAAATATACTTTCAATATCTGTGTCGTTACTATACATACCATATAAAAATCCAATATATGTATCTGTGTTCTTAATGCCAGGATAATCATCCATACATACTGCACGTACTTTAAATGAAAGACTTGAGGTTTCTTTGTGAGTTTTCTTAATGAAAACTATATCTCCATCACGAGATTTAGCCTCCTGATTAGCAAGATCTATTAAATTTTGAGTTTTTCCGGTACCTTTAGGTCCAATAAGTAAATTAACCATAGTTTTGTACCTCCCTTTCATATAGTTGTTGTTGGAGAAAGTCACATACCTTATTAAAAAAATGATGTTTCTCTCATTATTTTCAATAAATTTATTATACCTTATTATCCAAGGATTAACAATAATAAGGCGAAAAAATCTAAAGAAATTCAAAATTAGATAGTTTCGGACTTAACATAGTTAAGTGCTTTAGTTACAGGAGGTATTGAAATAATTATAAGTGTGATAACCATTTCCGGTATTATATAGGAAGCTTGATAAGCAACGCTATATACAAAGGGATTCATTCCTTTAGGTGCATATGATGCAAAGAAAACCACACCGGAAATTGTTGAAAAAACTAACCTTCCTAAGGTACCGGTTATGTAGCCTATTTGCAAACCGTGCTTTTTATTTGTAAATAAACCGGAAAGACCTAATGCACCAAAAGCAAGTGGATAATCAAATAAAACTTGCCAAATGTTTAGCATATAAGGGTCAATTGCAAATTGTAAAAGACCATAGGCAATAGCAGTGATTAAACCATAGCGTAGCCCAAACCAATATCCAATTATACAAATGAAAAACATGGAAAGTAGTGTGATTGCTCCACCCATAGGCATGGTGAAAATTTTGATGTTACTAGTGAGCATTGCAAGTGCAATGGCAAGACCTGAAAAGGTCAGTTTTTTGATACTTACAGGGATTTTTCCTGTAGTAGTCTTGTGACTTGACATATTAAATTCTCCTTCCTTACGCCGGCATTACCCGGATCAAGTTCTAAGGGACAGGTATCATATACGCATCTCAGCCAAAGTGGGCGCCCCATGGTTATTATTATATGAGAAATATTTTTTATTTCAAGGGTAAATTATGGGAATTTAGCATTATTTGCTATAGTTTTCAATTTTGTACACATTAATGTGGTATATAAAGTAGATAAAGAAAAAATTCACTTTAAATACGGAGAAAATATGATTGAAAAAATTTTAAAGCTTTATTTGAAAAAAGATACAATTGAAAAAAATGATAGAAGTAAAATTATTTCTATAACCAGTATTTTCAGCATTTTTATTAATATGCTACTTGCTGTTGTGAAACTATTAGTGGGAGTAATAGCTGGTTCTGTGGCTATAATATCAGATGCTGTAAATAATCTTACAGATGCTGTTTCTTCTATCATAACAATATTAGGGTTAAAATTATCAGAAAAAGCACCGGATAGAAAGCATCCTTTAGGTTATGGACGACTTGAATATGTAAGCTCAATGGTTATTTCCGCAATTGTTTTAATAACAGGATTTGAATTTCTTCAATCATCTATTAAGAGAATAATTAATCCAACAGATCCTAATTTTACTATTTTGCAAATAATCGTTTTAATTATAGCTATAGGAGGAAAAATCCTTCTTTCCAGAGTTAATGTTACAATCGGTAAGAAAACAGAATCAGAATCCTTAGTTGCTTCCGGTATTGATGCTAGAATGGATGTATTTGCATCAACATTAACGGTAATTGCTGCCATTATTTCCCGATTTGCTGGATTAGTTGTGGACGGATGGATGGGAGCACTTTTATCTGTTTTTATAATCTACAACGGTGCAACATTAGTAAAAGACACTTTAAGTAGTATAATTGGAGAACGTCCTAGTAAGGAACTTGCAAATGAGATAAGAAAAAGCATTACTAAGTTTGAGCCAATAATGGGTGCCTATGATTTAATAATTCATAATTATGGACCATCTACTAAGTTAGGCTCTGTAAACCTTGAAATACCTGATGTGGTAACGGTTGAAAAAGCCTATGATGCTATGAGAAAAGCTAGAGAGTATATTTATTTGGAGTATGGAATTTATTTTACCTTTGGCTTTTATTCTGTAAATACATATAATAAAGAGATTATGGAACTAGAGGAAAGCATAAAAGCATTAGTATATAGTGTTAAAGGCTCTTTAAATGTTCATGCTTTTAATTATGACAAGGATGAAAATTATTTTCGATTTGATGTAGTAGTAGATTTTTCTGTAAAGAACTTTAAAGAATTTAAGAAGAATATTATTAAAAAGATAGAAGAAAAATATCCAGGAGCTAAGACAGATATAAATATAGACTTGGATTATTCTTGATAATAAAATCTATTAAGAATTGAAAAATTACTAGATATTGACTTTAATTATATATTAATAAGATAAAACTGTGTTATAATAAGCGGAATTGTAAAATTGTATTTACAATAGAGAAGTATAGCAGAAATAATTTTTATTAAAATTTTTTAGGTAAATTGCTATATTACAAATTAAAAATAACAGATTAGAATTTTAATTTAGATTAAATTTTAAAACACAAAGGAAAAGTATAGGAGGAAGTATGGTAACAGATAATTATATTCCATTTGAAATTGGTAAAACAAAGCATATTGCTTTAGTTGCTCATGATGGAAAAAAACAGGATATTGTTGAATGGTGTGATAAGAATAAAGATATACTTAAGGAGCATTTTTTATGTGGAACGGGAACTACTGCAAGACTTATTTCAGAAAAAACAGGTCTTCCGGTTCGTGCATATAATAGCGGTCCTCTTGGTGGTGACCAGCAGATTGGAGCAAAGATTGTAGAAGGCGTAGTAGATTTTGTAGTATTTCTTTGGGATCCACTTGAAGCACAACCTCATGACCCAGATGTAAAAGCATTGCTTCGTATTGCAGCTGTATATGATGTTCCTATTGCAAATAATATTGCAACAGCAGATTTTATGTTAAATTCAAAATTTATGAATGAACCTTATCAAAGAAGAGTTGAGAATTTCGACAAAATAGTTAAAGATAGAGTAAATAAAATGAAATAAAAATTACGAAAGTAACATTTGATTTAAAAAACCTAATAAAATGAGTATATCCGATTTAGTTGGGGGTGTAGAATGAAAAGTATAAAAGGAAAAGTTGCATTAGTTACAGGTGCAGGGCGAGGTATAGGTAGACAGATTGCTATAAAACTTGCTGGATGCGGTGCTAAGGTTATTTGCGTTTCAAGAACATTAAAAGAGTTAGATCAAACCATTAGTCTAATAAAAAGGGACGGAGGAGAAGGGGAAGCTTTTCTCTTAGATTTAACTGTTTTAGCAGATATTGAAGAATTAAGAGACGTTCTTATAGAAAAATATGGACAGGTAGATATACTTATAAATAATGCCGGAGGATATCCTAAAGAAGTATACCAAGATGGAGAAGAACAAGCCTTAAATATTTGGGAATGGGAAGAGAAAAAATGGGATACAATTATTGAAACAAATACTAAAATTCCATTCCTTGTGACAAAGACATTTGTTCCACAGATGATAGAAAGAAAATCCGGAGATGTTATTTTTATAAGTTCCAGGATGGGAAGAATACCATCTCAGATGGGTGCCTATGCAATGGCAAAAAGTGGTATTGTAACCATGTCTGACACATTAGCACTTCAAGTTAAAGAGTATGGCATACGAAGTAATTGTGTGGCTCCTGGGATTTTAGATACGCCAGGTCAGAGAGTTTATAATAAAAGTGTTGGTCAAGAAGGTATAGAAATGGGCGATAGTAGAAGTGTGGCAGATGCTGTAGTTTATCTATTGTGTTATGCTCCTTCTAATATGACTGGTCAAGTTCTTGATTTATGGAGTAAAGTATAACTTCAAAGTAATGTTTAATAGATGTACGAGTAATATAATTAATATGTTTTTTAAGGAATAAAATAAAATGGAGAAATTACGTTTTACCAGCAAATTTATATATATAAAATAAGATAGATAAAATAAATTTTATACAGAAAGATAGATACAGAATAAGATAAAAAAGTAATATATAGCATATAAAGATTTAGAAATAAAAAAATAGATATAAGAAAGAGGCAAAAATGAGTATATTAGTAACAGGTGGAGCAGGTTTTATTGGAAGTCATACAGTAGTTGAGTTGTTAAATGCAGGAGAAGATGTAGTTGTACTAGATAATCTTTATAATGCAAGCCCCGAATCCTTAAAACGTGTGGAGGAGATTACAGGAAAAACAGTTAAATTTTATGAAACAGACATAAGAGATAGAAAAGGACTAGATGATTTATTTGCAAATGAAAAAATAGAAACAGTAATTCATTTTGCAGGATTAAAGGCTGTTGGAGAAAGTGTATATAAACCATGGGAATATTATGATAATAATATTACCGGTACGCTTACTTTAATTGATTCTATGAGAAATCATGGAGTTAAGAATATGATTTTCTCTTCATCAGCAACAGTGTATGGTGACCCTAAAGTAGTTCCGATAACTGAAGATGCTGGAAAAGGAAATGTTACTAATCCCTATGGCTGGACTAAGTGGATGTTAGAGCAGATTTTAACAGATATATACAATGCCGATAAAGAGTGGAATGTAATTTTGCTTCGTTACTTTAATCCAATTGGAGCTCACAAGAGTGGTCTTATTGGGGAAAATCCAAATGGAGTGCCAAATAATCTTATGCCATATATAACTCAAGTTGCTATTGGTAAATTAAAGGAATTAGGTGTTTTTGGAGATGATTATCCTACTCATGATGGAACTGGAGTTAGAGATTATATCCATGTAGTTGATTTAGCTGTTGGACATGTTAAAGCTATAGAAAAAATTAAAGAAAATGTTGGTCTTGAAATATACAACTTAGGAACTGGAGTTGGAGTTAGCGTTCTTGATTTAGTTCATGCTTTTGAAAGTGCAAATGGAATTAAAATTCCTTATGTAATTAAAGCTAGACGAGAAGGAGATGTGGCAACTTGCTATTCAGATGCTTCTAAAGCAAAGAGGGAACTTGGCTGGGAAGCTAAGTACAATATAGAAGATATGTGTAAAGATTCATGGAGATTTCAGCAGAAAAATCCAGAAGGATATTAAAGCAAAAGTTTTTCAAGAGAAAAAACGATTAAATGATAGATTAAAATGAGTAAATAGCAGTTAGAGTATATACATTATTGTAGAAGCTATAAAAATAAAGCTATATATAAAAGGCTTCTTTCGAAGAATAAGAGTAGTTTTTAAAAGAAAAATTATTAGAGAGAATAAATTCCTATTAATTTACTAGGAATTTATTCTTTTTTAATTGACATAATAATAAAGAGATGATAATATAATTAAATCCTAGTAGAACGATAGGAATTAAAAGAACCGGAGGACATTTTTTATGGGTGCTACATGAGGATGTAATAAGAATTGCTCGCTTGGGCAAGTGGATACAGAAGAAAGTCATCACCATCTTGAAGAGAAGAAAGAGAAGTTTATTATTCCTGTGAATTTTATAGTTGGAATAATCTTCTTTGTATTAGGAATTTGTATTGCTAATTTTTTTGGTGAGAAAATTCAAAATTATCTTTTACTTGATTTGATACCTTTATCTTTTGTTTTTTACTTTGTTGCATATTTATGTTTTGGATTTGAGGTACTAAAAGATGCAATTTCCGGTATCATTCATTTGCAATGGTTTGATGAAAAGTTCTTAATGGCAGTTGCTACACTTTCTGCATTTGCAATAGGGGAAGCACCTGAAGCTGTAGGAATTATGCTATTTTACCAGATTGGGGAATATTTTGAGGATAGAGCTACCGAAAAAAGCCGTCGTCAGATTATGGAAAGTCTGGATAAACGACCTGAAATGGTTAATATAATTGGTGAAGATAATAGTGTAAGTCAGGTGTTAGCTAAAGATGTACTAGAGGGGCAAGAGATTATTCTTAGGCCTGGGGATAGAATTCCATTAGATGCAGTAATTGTAGATGGAACCAGTACAATTGATACTTCTTATATTACAGGTGAAAGTGTTCCAAGAGGGGTGACTGTAGGAGATGAATTAATATCTGGGTGCATAAATCTAGATGGTGTCTTAAAGGCGAAAGTGGTGCATCCACTTGAAGAGTCTATGGTTACCAAGATTCTTCAAGCAGTATCAGAAGCTTCCGAAAGAAAGCCTAAACTGGATCGATTTATTACTAAGTTTTCTAAGATTTATACACCGGTTATAGTAATATTGGCTATTTTAGTTGCTGTAATTCCATCAATGCTTTTTGGAGATGTAAAAAGTCATATCTATACAGCAGTAACATTTTTAGTTATTTCATGTCCCTGTGCTCTTGTAATAAGTGTTCCTTTAGCATTTTTTGCAGCCATAGGTCGTGGTGCTAAAAGTGGTATATTATTTAAAGGTGGTGCAACTATTGAAAGTCTATCAACTATTAAAGCAGTTGCCATGGATAAAACCGGAACATTAACTAAAGGTGTATTTAAAGTAACAAGAATATTTGCCAATGAATTAGAAAATGCAAATAATAAAATTGATAATCAACCTGAGTTAGCGGAGAATATTAAGGGTAAGGATTTAAATGAAGCTGAAAAGATTCTTTTAAATAAAATTGCTAGTTTAGAAAATTATTCTACCCATCCTATTGGTAAGAGTATTGTAAAATATTCAAACCAAGTTATTGATGAACCAAAGGAAGAGTATTCTTTAATTTCTGAAGTTTCAGGAAAGGGAATATCCGGCACCAACAAGGATGGAAAAAGACTTTATGCCGGTTCATTATCATATATAGAAAAAAGCAAAATTCAGGTTCCAGACGGTGTTAAGGAAAAAATAAATTCTCAAATCGGTACAGTTGTTGTATTAGGTGAAGAGGGAAGATTTATAGGATTTTTAGTAATATCTGACGAAATAAAAGATGATGCAAATGTAGCAATAAAAGACTTAGAAGCAAATGGATTAACTCCAATCATGCTTACAGGAGACAATGAAAAAGCCGCTTATGATATTGGGGAAAAGTTAGGCATAAGAAAGATATTTGCAAAGTTGCTTCCGATAGATAAGCTAAAAGTTGTTGAAAGACTTCGAAAAGAAATAGGAAATATTATGTTTGTGGGAGATGGCATCAATGACTCCGTTGTACTTGCCGGTTCAGATGTAGGAGCAGCTATGGGTAGCGGTTCTGATACAGCAATAGAGGCAGCAGATGTGGTATTTTTAGATTCAAATGTAAAAGCAATTCCTAGGTCTTATAAGATTGCAGAAAAATGCCATAGTATAGCAACTTCAAATATTACGTTAGCTCTTGTAGTAAAAGCAGTAGTGTTAATTATGGGATTTTTAGGATTTGCAAATATGTGGTTAGCGGTTTTCGCTGACACAGGAGTAGCTATGTTATGTGTTCTTAATTCAGTAAGAATTTTAAGAATGAAATTATAAAAAAATTGCGAAATACTTGCAAATATGGGAACTTTATTGTAAAATACAGATAAGAAATGTATCGGAATCGAGTTTCCGATTGCCCAAATTGTAACACTAAAATAAGCATCTAACATGGGCGTTTGGGATGCTTATTTTTTTAGGATTATCTATATGAATAAATTAATTGTTTTAACTGGACCTACAGCAGTAGGGAAAACAAAATTATCAATTGAGTTGGCAAAAAGAGTCGGCGGAGAGATTATCTCTGCCGACTCTATGCAAGTGTACAAAAAAATGGATATAGGTTCAGCGAAAATTACTAAAGATGAGATGGATGGAATACCTCATTATCTTATAGATATTCTTGAACCTTGGGAAGATTTCAATGTGGTGATTTTTCAAGAAATGGCTAAGAAAGCTATGGAAGACATCTACAGTAGAGGGAATATTCCTATTATTGTTGGGGGAACTGGGTTTTATATTCAAGCTCTTTTGTATGATATTGATTTTAAAGAAGAAGATGAAGAAAAAGAATATCGTAGTGAATTAGAAGAAATTAGCAAAGAGGAAAATGGAAGTGAAAGACTTTACGAGCTTTTAAAAAAAGTGGATTTTAAAGCAGCAGAAGATATACATCCTAATAATGTGAAAAAGGTAATTCGTGCTTTAGAATTTTTTAAACATACAGGTGAGCGAATTTCAGAACATAATGCAAAAGAAAGAGAAAAGAAGTCTCCTTATGACTTTAAATATTTTGTTTTAAATGATAAAAGAGAAAAGCTTTATGCGAGAATTGACAGCCGAGTTGATAAAATGATAGAAGCTGGGCTAGTTGATGAGGTTAAGGAACTTTTATCTACCGGTGTAACTAAATCTAACATTTCTATGGAAGGCTTAGGATATAAAGAAATAATCCAATATTTAGATGGGGGAATTTCACTGGAAGATGCCGTATATAAAATAAAAAGAGATACAAGACATTTCGCTAAAAGACAGTTAACCTGGTTTCGACGAGAGAAGGACGTAATCTGGGTAAACAAAGATGAATTTGAATATGATGATAATAAAATACTAGATTTTATGGTGAAAAATGAAAATTAATATTATATGCGTAGGAAAGTTAAAAGAAAAATATTGGAAAGATGGGGTTAGTGAATACTCAAAACGTCTTAGTAGATATTGTAAGCTAAACATAATTGAAGTTGCTGACGAAAAGACCATTGAAAATCCAAGTGAAGTTCAAATGGATATTATAAAAGATAAAGAAGGGGAGAGAATTCTTAAGAACATTAAGGAAAGTGACTATGTTATTACTCTTGAAATAGAAGGGAAATCCTATTCTTCAGAAGAATTAGCTAAGAATATTGAGACTTTGGGTATAGATGGAAAAAGCAGTTTAACTTTTATAATAGGCGGTTCTCTGGGACTTTCAAAAGATGTTTTGAAAAGGTCAAATGAAAGCTTAAGTTTTAGTAAAATGACATTTCCGCATCAACTTATGAGGGTTGTATTACTTGAACAGATATATCGAAGTTTTCGTATAACTGCAAATGAACCATATCACAAATAGAGTACAAATTGATTTTGAATAACTATTGAAATATATGTTTTTAATAGTTACTTCTTAATAGAAAAGTAAAAGTTATATTTAAAGAGGTGTATCTTTTTTTGAAGATTGTATAAATATACAAAAAAATTATTTTTACTTGCAACTCAAGTATATATGTGATATAGTTTTAAAACATATTTTATTATAGTAAAGCGTTGAACAAGACTTTACCTTGGGACTTTAAAAGAGATGTGGTGTCACCGGCTGAAAGCACTACTTAAAGAAAGAGAGTAAGGAACACTTGGGAGCAGACTAATTGAAACTAAGTAGGTTAGTACGGATTACTCACGTTACGAGAAAGAGATAATCTCTATAGATAGTTATTCCAAAGATTTATGAGATTAAATGCGGGTGGTACCGCGGATATAGTATATTCGCCCCTCAACATTTTTATGTTGAGGGGCTTTTTGAAATTTAAAAACAATTTTATTTGCAAATACAAGGAGAATTATAAGATGGAATTTTTAGAAGGCGTAATTAAAAAAGAAACTAAAGAAATTAGTGATTTACTTGATAAATCATTGGTAGGTAAAGAAATAAAGATTAATGGTGCAGTTCATAATATCCGAAATATGGGAGAGGTTGCATTTATAATTCTTAGAAAAAGGGAAGGGCTTTTTCAGGCTGTTTGGAATGAAGGAGTTTCGGACTTCAAAATTAATGAAATAAAAGAAGCAGATACTGTAGAAATAACAGGAATTTTACAGGAAAATGAGAAGGCACCTAACGGTATTGAACTTCATGCCAAAACATTAAAATTCTTAAGTAAAGCTAGTGAAGAGATGTTACCACTTCCAATTGGTAAGTGGAAATTAAAAACTTCTCTTGAGGCAAAGCTAAATTATAGACCTATTTCTCTTAGAAATATTAGAGAAAGAGCGAAATTTAGAATTCAAGAAGGTATTACAAGAGGATTTAGAGATTTCCTTTATAATCAAGGATTTACTGAGATACATACACCTAAAATCGGTGCTAAAGGTGCTGAGGGTGGTGCAAATATGTTTACACTAGAATATTTTCATAAACATGCAATTTTAGCACAAAGCCCACAGTTTTATAAGCAAATGATGGTGGGGGTTTTTGATAGAGTATTTGAAACAGCTCCTGTATTTAGAGCAGAGAAGCATAATACTAAACGTCATTTAAATGAATACACAAGTTTAGATTTTGAAATGGGATATATTGATAGCTTTGAAGATATTATGGCAATGGAAACAGGTTTTCTTCAATATACTATGGATTTATTAGCGAAAGATTATCAAAAAGAACTTAACTTACTTAATATTACTTTACCAAATGTTAGTAAAATTCCTCAAGTTAAATTTGCAGATATAAAGGTTAAAATAAGTGAAAAATATGGACATAAGACTAGAAATCCATTTGATCTTGAACCTGAAGAGGAAGTTTTAATTAGTCGATATGCTAAAGAAGAATGGGATTGTGACTTCGTATTTGTAACTCATTATCCATCTAAAAAACGACCTGTTTATGCTATGGATTGTCAAGAAGATCCAACCTATACAGAAAGCTTTGATTTGCTATATAAAGGAATGGAAGTAACCACAGGTGGCCAACGTATTCATGATTATGAAAAACTTTTGGCTAAATTTGAGGCTAGAGGAATGGATACAGAAGGAATAGATGGTTATTTAGATGCCTTTAAATATGGTATGCCTCCTCACGGTGGCGTTGGAATAGGTCTTGAAAGACTTACTATGAAACTTTGTGATGAAGATAACGTAAGAGAAACAACCCTCTTCCCAAGAGATTTAAGTAGACTTGAGCCATAGTAAAAATGTAGTTAAAAAGTTACTGTAGGATAATAAGTAACTGAAAATTCTATTTTCTACAAGTATTCAATTAAAATTTAAGTAAATAAACTTAGAGGGTATGGAAATTAAAAGTAGAATTAACTTGTAATATAATCGAAAGAAGGTGAAAATATGTCAAATCATATTTCAGATGAAACTATAGAATATGTAGGAATTCTTGCTCAATTAGATTTAAATGAGGAAGAAAAAGTAAAAGCTAAAGAAGATATGGAGCAGATGCTTGAATATATTGATACATTAAATGAATTAGATACAGAAGGAATTGAACCTAAAACTCATATTTCTGATACAACTAATGTTTTTCGAGAAGATGTAGTTACAAATGGTGACGGAAGTGACGATGTTCTTGCGAATGCGCCATTAAAGAAAGATGAGTATTTATCTGTGCCAAAAACTATCGGATAGATATAATCAAATAATAGTAGAATTTAATTTGAAAAACAGGGTAAAACTATTTCATTTTTGATAAGTAGTTGAAGCTAAAAGGTATATTTATTTTTTGATAAATATGAGAAATAAAATACTAAATAGTCTAAAAATATAACATTCATTCGAAGAAAGAATAGAGAAAAATATGATTAATATAAATGAATTAACAGCCCTTGAAATAGGGGAAAAGATTAAAAATAAAGAGATTACAGTACTTGAAACTGTTGATGCTTTTATTAGCCAAATTGAGAAAGTAGATAAAGATGTAAATAGTTTCATAACAGTGGATAAGGAAGAGGCACGTAAAAAGGCTCTTCTTATACAAGAAAAGATTGATAGTGGCGAAATTTCAGGTCCCCTTGCAGGAGTACCTATTGCAATAAAAGATAATATAAGCACTAAAGGACTTCTTACAACTTGTGCTTCTAAAATTTTAGATGGCTATATCCCAACATTTTCGGCTACTGTTATAGATAATATTGAAAAAGCCGGAATGATAACCCTTGGAAAAACAAATATGGATGAATTTGCTATGGGAAGTACTACAGAGACTTCACATTATGGTGAAACTAAAAATCCTTGGAATTTAAATCATGTTCCCGGTGGTTCATCAGGTGGAAGTTGTACTTCTGTTGCAAGTGGTGAAGCTCCGGTTTCTTTAGGCTCTGATACAGGTGGCTCTATTCGTCAGCCCTCTAGTTTCTGCGGAGTTACAGGAATTAAGCCAACATATGGAACAGTTAGTCGTTATGGATTAATTGCTTATGGTTCGTCTTTGGACCAAATTGGACCAATTGGAAAAGATGTTAAAGATGCAGTTTCTTTACTTTCCGTTATTAGTTCCTATGATGAAAAAGATAGTACATCAGTAAAAAGAGATGACTATGATTTCACTAAATATTTAGTAGATGATGTTAAGGGCATGAAAATTGGTGTTCCAAGAGATTATTTTACTGATGATATGGATACAGAAGTTAAAGAAAAAATATATTCTGCAATAAAAGCTTTAGAAGAAAAAGGTGCAATAGTAGAAGAATTTAATTTAAGTCTTGTGCCATTTGCAATTCCTGCATATTACGTAATTGCTTCTGCTGAAGCAAGCTCAAATCTTGAAAGATTTGATGGAGTAAAATATGGATTTAGAGCAGAAGATTATGATGACCTTCACTCAATGTATAAAAAAACTCGTTCAGAAGGTTTCGGTTCTGAAGTAAAAAGACGTATTATGCTTGGATCATTTGTACTTAGTTCTGGGTATTATGACGCGTATTATTTGAAGGCATTAAAGGTAAAAGCCTTAATTAAAGAAGCTTTTGATAAGGCATTTGCAAAATATGATGTAATTATTGCTCCTGCAGCACCAACGGTGGCTCCAAAACTTGGAGAAAGCTTAAAAGACCCGATGAAGATGTATCTTAGCGATATTTATACAATATCTGTAAATCTTTGCGGACTTCCGGGCATGTCTGTTCCGGTAGGAAAATCAGAGGGCGGACTACCTATTGGTATGCAGATTATTGCAAATAGATGGGATGAAGCAAATATGATTAAAACTGCATTTGCATATGAAAGTACTGGTGAATATGAGAAATGTCAAATGTTGAAAGGTGGTGAAGCTTAAATGTCAAAACAATATGAGACTGTTATTGGACTTGAAGTCCATGTTGAACTTGCCACTAAAACTAAGATTTTCTGCGGATGTTCTACTGAATTTGGAGGAGCACCTAATACACATACTTGCCCTGTTTGTACAGGTCAGCCGGGAAGTCTTCCGGTGCTTAATAAGCAGGTAGTTGAGTATGCAATGGCTATTGGAGTAGCTACTAATTGCGATATTACCCCTATTTGCAAATTTGATAGAAAGAACTATTTCTATCCGGATAATCCTCAAAACTACCAGATTTCTCAACTTTATTTGCCAATTGCTCATGATGGTTATGTGGAAATAGAGATTAATGGGAAAAAGAAAAAAGTTAGAATTCATGAAATGCATATGGAAGAAGATGCGGGTAAGCTTATTCATGATGAATGGACTAATTCTTCTTTAGTTGATTATAACAGAAGCGGAGTACCACTTGTTGAGATAGTTTCTGAACCGGATATGAGAAATGCAGATGAAGTTATGGCATATCTTGAAAAGCTTCGCTTAATTATTCAGTATCTTGGAGCTTCAGATGCGAAACTCCATGAGGGATCTATGAGAGCTGACGTTAACCTTTCTGTAAGAGAAGTGGGGACTGAGGAATTTGGAACTCGTACAGAAATGAAGAATTTAAATTCATTTAAAGCTATTGCAAGAGCTATTGAAGGTGAAACCAAGAGACAGATTGAACTTATTGAAGATGGAAGAAAAGTAGTTCAGGAAACTAGAAGGTGGGATGATAACAAGGAAAGTAGTCATGCAATGCGTTCAAAAGAAGACGCCAAAGACTATAGATATTTTCCAGAACCAGATTTAGTGCCTATAAGTATTTCTAAAGAATGGATATCTGAAATAAAAGAAAAGCAACCTGAACTTAGAGAAGAAAAACTTGCCAGATATAAGGAAGAATTTGAAATACCTAAATATGATGCTGAAATTCTAACAGGTTCTAAACATTTAGCAGATATATTTGAAGAGACTACTAAACTTTCCGGAAAGCCTAAAAAAGTATCTAACTGGTTAATGGTTGAAGGTCTTCGCCTAGTTAAAGAAAACAATATGGAAATGGAAGATATTCACTTTAAGCCAGCAAGTTTAGCTATTATTATTGACCTAGTTGATAAAGGTGAAATTAATAATCAAGTAGCAAAAGAAGTTTTTGAATTAGTATTTAAAGAGGATATAGATCCAGAAAAATATATTGAAGAAAAAGGCTTAAAATCAGTTAATGATACTGACGAACTTAAAAAAGTTGTGGAAGAAATAATTGCAAATAATCCTAAATCTGTTGAAGATTACCACAATGGAAAAGAAAAAGCTATTGGATTTTTAGTTGGTCAAACAATGAAAGCAATGAAAGGTAAAGCAAATCCAGGAATAGTAAATAAGCTTTTAAAAGAATTGCTATAAAATGATTAAAAACATGAATATGTTACTTAAATTAAAGGGATAGAAATTCTACTTTAAAAAAGAAAATATAGTGAATTAAAACTTAAAGAGTGAAATCGCTACATATGTAGAGCTCACTCTTTTTTCTGTGCTATTTCTATCAATAGCAAAATAATTAAATGGAATATAAAGAAATATAAAAAAAATATAAACAAACATATTGAAATATGGTTGAAATGAGTGTAAAATGTGTTCGAAGGTAGTTAAAGAAATGCATATGTCTATATAAAAATTTTTAATTGAAATGTTTTTATAAAGTGGTAATAATTAGAATTAGGCAAGATAATACTTTACCATGATAAAACTGTGCAGTTTTAACAAGACACTATAGTAAAACTATACAAAAAATCAGAATTTCAAAACAGGATTTTTGGTAAATTGGTATAGACAAGATGTCAGGGAAGAGTTATAATACCAACTAATGGAGGTAGATAAATATGGTAAACACAAAGATTCAAAACACAATTAACAAGATGAAGGATGAGGGAATTGACAACTTACTAATCTCTGATCCAAGTAGCATCTTCTACTTAACAGGACACATGTATCATACTATTGAACGTATGTGTGTTCTTCTTTTAAGTGTAGATGTTGATCCAATTCTTTACGTACACAAGATGTTCCCAGTAAGAGGACTTGATGAAGTTGGTGTACGTTCACATCTATGGGATGATACAGATGATTATCTCACAGATTTATCTCATGAATTTGACCTTTCAAAACAGCTTGGAGTTGATAAGCAACTTAAGTCTGAATATCTTCTTGGTTTAATGAACCGTGGACTTAAGAAGATGCCTATCGTTGGTTCTTATATTATCGACGATATTCGTGCTGTTAAATCTGATGAAGAACTTAGACTTATGCAAGTTGCATCAGATATTAATGATAAGGTTTGTACTGAGATTGAGGATTATATCCACAACTATGATGGAGATCCTAATCAACTTACAGAAAGACATTGTGTTGAGAAATTACAACAACTTTATGAGCAATACACTGATGAAGGATTTTCTTTTGATCCTATTATCGGATTTGGTGTTAATGCTACAGATGCTCATCATGAAACAGATGATACTGTTCTTAAAGAAGGAGATTGTATCATAATTGATATCGGATGTATTAAAGATGGATATGCATCAGATATGACAAGAACATGTTTCTATAAGAAAATTCCAGAATTTGGACAAGAGATTTTTGATATTGTTTTCGAAGCTCAAAGAAGAGCAGAAGCAGCAGTTAAACCAGGAATGAAACGTTCTGATATTGATGCAGTAGCACGTGACTATATTACAGAAAAAGGTTATGGAGAAGAATTTAATCATAGACTTGGACATTTTATAGGTCAAGAGTGTCATGAGGCTGGAGATATCAGTGGTTCAGATCATAATATTATTAAAGTTGGTAATTGCTTCTCAATTGAACCAGGAATTTATATCCGTGATAAAGCTACGGGAGTTCGTTGCGAGAATATCGGACATGTAACTGAAGATGGATTTGTTTCATTTAATAAGCTTCCAATGGACGTAAGAGTTCTTTAGTTTTGGGTTTAAAGAACCAGGTTTAAGCATGATAATATTAAAATAAGAGGTGAAAACTGTAATGACAGTTAAAGAACGTGTAGAGGCACTACGTGCCAAAATGAAAGAAACAGGCGTTGATGCTTATGTAGTACCAACAGCAGACTTTCATCAAAGTGAATATGTAGGAGAACATTTTAAAGCTAGAGTATTTATTACCGGTTTTGATGGTTCTGCAGGAACAGCAGTTATTACTAAAGATGAAGCTCATCTTTGGACAGATGGAAGATACTTTATTCAAGCTGAACATCAGATGGAAGGTTCAGGAGTTACTCTAATGAAGATGAGAACTGTTGGATATCCAACTATGACAGAGTTTTTAATGAAAACTCTTAAAACAGGAGATACTCTTGGATTTGATGGTCGAGTTGTATCAGTAGATGAAGGCGTTGAATATGAGAAATGTCTTCCGGGAGTAAAGATTAACTATGATCTAGATTTAATTGATGAAATCTGGGAAGGAAGAACTCCATTATCAAGTGAAAAGGCTTATGTTCATGAAGATAAGTATGCCGGTGAAACTATAGAGTCTAAATTTGCTCGCTTAAGAGATAAGATGAAAGAATATGGCGCAACTTGCCATATAATTGCTAATCTTGATGATGTAAACTGGTTATTTAATATTCGTGGAAATGATGTTGAGTACTCACCATTACTTCTTTCTTATGCATTTGTAACTTTAGATAAAGCTTTTCTCTTTGTTGATGAAAGCAAGTTAGATGATAATGTAAGAAAAGAATTGGCAAGAGTTGATACTATTGTTAAACCATATAATGATATCTATGAATTCGTTAAAGGTATTCCAACAGATGAGAAGCTTTTGATGGATAAGATGAAACTTAACTATGCTCTTTATAAGAACATACCAGCTTCTGTAGCTAAAATTGAGCAAGCTAATCCAGCAACACTTATGAAAGCTATGAAAAATGAGACAGAGATTAAGGGTATGAAATCTGCTCAATTAAAAGATGCCGTAGCTCATGTTAAGTTTATGTATTGGTTAAAGACTAATGTAGGCAAGATGGATATTACTGAAATATCTGCCGGAGATAAGCTAGATGAATTTAGAGCTGAACAAGGTGACTTTATAGGACCTTCTTTTGAGCCTATTATAGCTTATAAAGAACATGCTGCTTCTATGCATTATGCTCCAACTCCTGAAGAACAGTATGAGATTAAGCCGGAAGGAATGGTACTTACTGATACAGGTGGTAACTATAAAGAAGGAACAACAGATATTACCAGAACATACTTAGTTGGACCTGTTTCTGATGAAATCAAGAAACATTTCACCAACGTTGCTCGTGGTATGATTGATTTATCAATGGCAAGATTCCTTTATGGTTGTCACGGATATAATCTTGATGTTCTTGCTCGTATGCCTATGTGGCAGCTTGGACTTGATTATAAATGTGGTACAGGTCATGGTGTAGGTAATAATCTTAATATTCATGAAGGACCAACAGGCTTTAGATGGTATGTTGTTCCTGAGAAGAATGAAGACCATATCCTTGAACCAGGTATGTATATTACTGATGAACCAGGCATTTATGTTGAAGGTTCTCATGGCATTCGTCTTGAAAATGAACTTCTTGTAGTTGAGGATGGTGGAGATGCTGTAGATAGATATCTTAAATTCGAAACTATGACATTTGTTCCTCTTGACCTTGACGGAATTATACCAAGTCTTATGACTGAACCAGAGAGAGCATTCCTAAATTGGTATCATGCTGAAGTGTATAATAAAGTTTCACCATATCTTTATGATGAAGAAAAAGAGTGGTTGAAAGAATATACAAGAGCTATTTAACACTTGGAAATTTGGGGAAATTCCTATAAGTGTTAAAAATATAAGGCTAGATTATAAAGGAGAATTAAGAAAACCGGCATAATCTGGACACACAATATTTGCAAATTAAAATAAGTGTGATTATTTACAAAATAAAATTAAAGTAGTATAATCTACACTTGTTAATTGCAAATATAATTATTAACAAAAAATAAATTCTCTGAAAGGGAGGAAACGTTGATGGAAACAACAAAAACAAAAAGACCTTTTGGGTTCTATGTAATGTCAACTTGCTTTACATTTGAACGTATGGGTTACTACGCTGCTAAATGGTTAGTAAACATCTTCATTATGACTGCAGTTGTAGAAGGTGGATTAGGTTTGTCTAAAGGTACAGCTGGTATTATGCAGTCTAACCTTGTTGCATATACCTATATTGCACCAATTATTGGAGGTTATATCGCTGATAGATTTATAGGAGCTCGTATATGTATTCCTATAGGTCAGATTCTTATGGGTGTTGGTTATATCTGTGCTTTCTTTGCAACAGATTTAAAAATGGTTTGGGTTATGATAATCTTAGTATCTATCGGAACTGGATTATTCAAAGGAAATATCTCAGCTATTAACGGACGTCTATTCTCTGATCCTGATGAATTAGATTCAGCTTTCTCAATTCAATATTCATTTGTAAATATTGGATCATTTATTGGTACAACTTTGGTTGGTATCTTAGTAGTACAATTAGGACATAATGGTGCACAAGCATTTAGAACATGTTTCTTATTATCTGGATGTGCTGTATTACTTGGTTTTGTATGGTATATGTGTACTCAAAGAGCTCTTGGAAATGTTGGTAAGAAACCATTCAAATATGAAGAGAGACTTGGTGATGATGAAGCTAAAGATGAAGAGATTGAAAAAGATTACAAAAATGTTCCTCTTACAAGAAATGAAAAGAACAGAGTTCTTGCAATTATCTTAGTATCATTATTCTCTGTTGTATTCTGGATTTTCTGGTATCTTGCATATCTTCCAGTTTATGATTATTGGGCAACTAATGCTAACTGGATAGTTGGTTCAATTAAAGCTTCAACAGCTTGGTTTGATTCTGAAAATGCAGCTCTTTGTATTATTCTTGGACCAATCATGGCTATGGTTTGGAACAAACTTGCATCTAGACCTCAGGGTGATATGAGCTTATTTAAGAAATCTGCATTTGCATTAGCTATAATGGGATGTGCATATTTAGTATTCTTCTTCGCTGATATTACAAGAGGTGGCGGAAAAGCTCCTTTATTATGGATAGTTCTTTTCGGTATCTTATTATCTCTTGGTGAAATGTTCTTCTCTCCACTTGGTAACTCTTTCGTAAGTAAGTATTCACCAGCTAAATATCTTTCTGTTATGATGGGTGTATGGACATTTGCAACATTTATTTCAGCAAAGACATATGGTTATATTTATGACTTTATTCTTAAACATAATTTTGCTCGTTCAATGATGGTTATTGCAATTATTTCATTTGTTTGTGCAATTATATTATTTGTAGTAAATAAACCATTATCTGGTTTAGTTGAAGAATAAGATAATTTTATGTAATATTAAATAATTATTTAAAGGGTGCAATTTATTGCACCCTTTAGTTATAAGAATGAAAATGAGGATGCTAAATGGAGTTAACTAAGCTATTACTTACAACAATGGTATATATTGTATTAATTATAATTAGCTATTTATCTATACGTAAAACAGATAATATAATGAGACAATATGGAAAGATTGAGACTAAAAAGGGGATATCTTGCTATAATCTTGTTAAGGAATATATTAATAAGAAAAAATATGTAGGAATTAGAATTAAAGGCAAGAAGGGGTTTTTAGTAGATAACTATAATCCTATATCTAAGCAGGTTGTTTTAAATTTGACTACAAATAATATGAAGAATATATCTGTTCTTGGAATTGGGGCATTTATATGTGGTTCAATGAATAGATATTATAAAGGTTTGATGGGATATGTAGAATATTTCCTTCGAACAGCTGGGCAGTTATCTGCATTAATATCATTTATATATATAATTCTTGCAACAATAAAATTAAAGTTAGGAGCTCCTATAAATGGAGTATTAATTAGAGCACTTGTTTTTTTATTTATTGTAATTATTGCGGAAGTAATAATATATTTTATCTCTATTAGAACTTGCGAAATGGGAATAGAGACAATATCAGATCTAAATTATTTTTCTCAAGATGAAATAAATAAAATAAAAGAATGTACAAAAGAAGTAGGAAGGTATCATGCTGCAACAATTGGATTTGCAGTAATAACACTTTTTACTATTAAATTATAATTGTTGTTATATAAATTTTAAAAGGTGCATCACACTGGATTTTAATGTGATGCACCTTTTGGTTATTTATATTTAATAACAGCACGTATGATATCGACGATGTTTAAAATCATATAGATAATAAAAGGAATGAAATACATTATATTATCTACAGTATTCCAAATTGATGAAGAATTATATATATTCTGAAATATACTAATAACTAATCCGATAAGGAGCATTGCAACAAAGGCTTTTACGCAGTTAGTTGCAATTCTAAATAATAAGTCATAAATTGTATTATTTATACTTTTTTTCCTTATTAAGAGAGTTACAACAATTATTGCAGTAATAATAAGCATTACGACAAGTGATAAGGTTGAATATAATTCTATATTATCCATAACAACACTTCCTTTTATGTTTTATTTTTAAGTACATGATATTTTTATTAAAATATGCCTTTTAATGTATAAGATGTTTGAGCACCTTTTAGTGCCATACAAGATTTCTTTAAGCATAGACCTTCATATTTATCTCGTTCTTTTTCGTCCATTGCTTCCCATTCTGCAAGTTTAACAACTTTATGTCCGCAAGTTCTGCACTTTTTAACTTCTGGTGGATAAATTACTATTTCTTTTTTCTTGAATAAACTCATAAAACACCATTCCTTTCTTAAATTGATTTTGTTTTTAAACTTTAAAATAATAAGCGTTTAATTCTTAACTACCATCATCCTATACCCATTATCTTCTAAAGTCAATAGATATTAGGCTTTGTGATTTTTTGCAAAAATTTTGACAAATATATAGTAAGTATTGAGCTTGAAAGACATAAACTATTTTTATTTGTCTTTTTTTTCTTCAGAAGATTTTGACTTTTTTCTTGCCCTAACGCATTCTGTTAAGAGAAATTCTATCTGCCCATTAACAGATCTAAAGTCGTCCTCTGCCCAAGCGGCTATTTCATTATATAAAGTATTTGAAAGTCGTAAGGGTATTTGCTTTTTATTATTTGCCATTTTATATCCTTTAGTTAAATTAATATATACTACCGCTATTAACTATTGGTTGAGCATCTTTATTTGCACAAAGAACAACCATTAGATTGCTAACCATAGCGGCTTTACGTTCTTCATCAAGTTCAATAATATTTTCTTCGCTAAGTTTTTTAAGTGCCATTTCAACCATTCCTACAGCTCCGTCAACTATTAATTGTCTTGCATCAACTATAGCAGAAGCTTGTTGGCGTTGAAGCATTGCAGCAGCGATTTCTGGAGCATATGCTAAGTAGGTAATTCTTGCTTCAAGTATTTCAAGACCGGCAAGCTTAACATTATCTTGAATTTCAGATTTAAGTGCTTCTGCAATTTCAAGAGTTGAACCTCGAAGGGTCTTTTCGTTACCCATATTATCATCTGGAGCATCATATGGATACTGTCTTACTATGTTACGAAGGGCAAGGTCACATTGAGCTTTTAAAAATGCAACATAGTTATCTACGTCAAAAATTGCTTTAGCTGTATCGTGTACACGCCAGATAACGATAGTGGAGATAATAACTGGATTACCGTTAACATCATTAATCTTAAGTTGATCAGTAGATAGAGTTAATGCTTTTAGTGATAGTTTACCATCGAAGGCATTTTCGGCAGCTCTTCTTTTTTCAGTTTGAGCTTCAACTACTACAGGACCTTCAACAACAGTTGCAAATGGATTAACCCAAAATGTTCCGTCTGTTCTAAGAGTTCCAATATATCTTCCAAAGAATGTAAATACACGTCCTTCATTAGGCTTAATGACTTTTACCCCACGAAGTAGAATTATCATAACTGCAAATACTAATACGGATATTACAATGATGATACCACCTATTACTTTAGGTAAAATAACTATACCAACAAAGACACATCCTAAACTTGCAACGGCTAATATTACAAGAAGTATAGGTAATCCAAGTCCAGGAATTGCCTTTATAGATTTTTCTTCGTGTAATTGTCGTTTACCTTCATTTTTTTCTTTGATCTGTGACATTTAGATCCCTCCCTTATATAGTAGCCTTTTTTTGATTAATAGTATTAAAATGACTTGTTTCTTTTTGATATCAAAATCATATCACTTTTGGAATAGGTTGTCAATAAATAAATTTGCAAATTTGTAACATTTGTATAAAACGAGATAGATTTAGTAAAAAATGTATAGACTTTTTATTTGCAAAGTGAAATGTAAAAGGATGAAGTTAATTTAGAAGAGTATAAAAATAAAAAAATAAAGGCTTTGTGTTTTTTATATAAATCTATAGAAATGTGGTATAATATGAGGCATGAAGCAAGTTGTATACGTTATTTCTATTTATTGAAATGTAGTTATTTTTCAGAATAATTATTATAAGAATTATTTAATAGTCTATCTGGGAGTTAAATAATTATTAGAGAATTAAGTTTCTTATAAAATGTATTTAAAAATATAAAGATATAAAGAAAATGGAGGCAACTATGTACGCATACAGAAAGATTACAGATAATTTATATTGGGTAGGTGCAAATGATCATCGAATAGCTTTATTTGAAAATGCTTATCCTGTGCCGGATGGTGTAAGTTATAATTCTTACCTTTTTACAGGTGAAAAATCTATTTTGTTTGATACTGTTCATTTAGAATTTGCAGATTTATTGTTTCAGAATTTGGATGAATTGTTAGGAGATAAGCCTCTTGATTATTTGATTGTAAATCATATGGAGCCGGACCATTCCGGAACCTTAGGCAAGGTAATTGATAGATATCCGGATGTTGAGATTATTTTTAATAAAAAAACCTTTACCATGTTTCAAAGATTTTTCCCAGGAAAAGAAGGGAACTTTAGACAAGTTGAAAATGATGAGGTGATTAATTTAGGTGGAAAGGAATTTAGATTTATATTTGCACCTATGATACATTGGCCAGAGGTTATGATGGTATACAATCAAACTGATGGATGGTTATTTAGTGCAGATGCTTTTGGAACTTTTGGATGCTTATCTGGAGCATTATTTGCAGATGAGTTAGATTTTGATGTGGATATTTTGCCTGATTTGAGAAGATATTATTGTAATATTGTTGGCAAATATGGAATGCAGGTTAAGAAGATACTGGATATTGCTAAAACTTTAGATATAAAACTTATTCTTTCTTTACATGGACCTGTATATCGACAAGGATTTGATGTCCTTCTTTCCAAATATGAAAAATGGGCAACTTTTGAAGCTGAAGATGATACTGCAGTGATTTTCTATGGAACCATATATGGAAATACTGAAGAAGCTGCTGATATTCTTTCTTATAAACTTAGAGAAAATGGAGTTAAAGGGGTTAAGGTTTTTGATGTAACAAAGAAAGATGTTAATTATCTTGTGGCAGAAAGTTATAGAGCTAAGACTCTTGTATTTGCAGCGCCTACTCACGATGCACAGATTTTTCCAAAGATGAAATTTTTAATTGAGGAAATTATGGATAGAGGGCAGAAAAATAAAAGCTTAGCTTTTATAGGAAATGGAACTTGGGCTCCAAGTAGCCAAAAACTGATGCCAAAGATGATGGAGACTATGAAGAATGCTAAAGTGGTTGGAGAGCCAATTCTCATTGAGTCTACATTAAAAAAAGATACTTATGATGCATTGGAGAATCTAGCGAGAGAAATTGCAGAGGATTTGAAGGGAAATTAGATAGAGTAATGTAATGTAGGAGTGGCATCTGCCACTCCTATTATTAGTTTCTTATAACATATGTATAATTCCAAATAAATTTAAAATATATACTCCGGCAGCTAGTAATGAAAAGATAAAGATACAAAGTATTGCACCAAATCGAATTGTAAATGCTCTTTCACCGGGGTAATCGTATCCTTTAGTGGTTTTTTTGCCTTTATAAGTTATAAGTAGATAGAACATTACTCCTGTGAAGATGACTTGAAGGCAAGCACCTAGAAGAAGGTTTGGTAAAACTCCCGGTATTCCATTTGATTGCCAAGAATAATTAAAAAAGCTTAAGATTGCAATTATTATTGTAATGATATAATTCATGATTTTTCTTTCTCTTTCCCATATTTTTACTTCCGATATATTAAATTATGAGAAGCAAGCTTCTCATGATAGAACATAAATGTTCTATCAATTTTGCTAATGCAAAATTAATTTAATAGCTCAAACCTTTGGTTTTCGCTAATGTCGTCGTAAAAATATATACCTTTTTCAAAGGAACATATTTTTACTTCCGATATACTAAATTATTTATATGTTAAGTGTATGAAATTATCTTAAATTTAAAACAATCTACCCAATTATTATATTAGGCAGATTGTTTTTAGGTTTAGTTATTTAATTTCAATTTTTTTAAAGTGTTTTTTACCTTTTTTAAGAACAACTTCATCAACAAAAAAGTCTGGTTCAAAGTTAGCTTTTATATCTGAAACTTTTTCTCCATTGAGATTAACTCCACCTTGATCGACTGCTCGTCTTGCTTCAGATTTAGATGTAACTAATCCACTTTTTACAAGAAGTGTTAAAATATCTACTTTACCATCTGTAAAATCATCTAAAGATATATTTGCAACAGGCATATTGGCAGCAGCTCCAGATGAGAAAAGTTCTTTAGCTGCGGCTTGTGACTTTTCAGCTTCTTTTTCTCCATGAACTAGTTTGGTAAGTTCATAAGCAAGGATTTCTTTTGCTTTGTTAAGTTCTGCGCCTTCCCATTTGTCCATAGCATCAATTTCTTCAAGTGGTAAGAAAGTAAGTAGACGGATGCATTTAAGGACATCTTTATCGTCCACGTTTCTCCAATATTGATAGAAGTCAAAAGGAGAAGTTTTATTTGGATCAAGCCATACAGCACCGGCAACAGTTTTACCCATTTTCTTTCCTTCGGAATTGGTTAGAAGAACTTGAGTCATGGCATAAGCATCTTTTCCTAATTTACGGCGGATAAGTTCAGTACCTGCAAGCATGTTAGACCATTGGTCGTCTCCACCGAATTGCATATTACAACCGTATTTTTCATAGAGAACTAGAAAATCGTAGCTTTGCATAAGCATGTAGTTGAATTCGAGGAAGCTTAGCCCTTTTTCCATACGTTGCTTATATGCTTCAGCTGTAAGCATACGGTTTACGCTAAAGTGAGGTCCGATATCTCTTAGAAAATCAATATAATTAAGCTTTAAAAGCCAGTCTGCATTATTAACAATGATTGCTTTATCCTCAGAAAAATCGATAAATCTACTCATCTGTACTTTAAAGCTATCTACATTGTGCTGGATGGTTTCTTTAGTCATCATTTGGCGCATATCTGTTCTTCCACTTGGATCTCCAACCATAGCAGTTCCGCCACCAACAAGAATAATTGGTTTATTTCCAGCTTCTTGAAGACGTTTCATAAGGCAAAGTGCCATAAAATGTCCTACGTGAAGGCTATCGGCAGTTGGGTCGAAGCCGATATAAAAGGTAGCTTTTCCTTCATTAATTAATTCCTCGATTTCAGTTTCATCAGTTACTTGAGCAATAAGACCTCTTGCCTTTAATTCATCATATATTTTCATGATTTTCTCCTTAATTCTATTATTATAATTGATACTGTTTATAAAAAATATTGCAAATAAAAATCATATAATTATTTATAAATATAATTGCAAATATTTCAACTACTTTGTTTTACAAAGCATAAATTACATTATGAGAAGCAAAGCTTCTCATGTTGAAACATAAATGTTTCAACTGCGTTGTTACACAACGCTAATATAATAACTCAAAATCAGAGATTTTTCGCTAAATTACTTGTAAAAATATATACGTCTTTCAGACGAACATATTTTTACTTCACACGATTTATATTATACATACTTTTTAAGGCAATGGTCAAGGGAAACCTTGATTTTATTACCTTTAAATGATAAAATTTTCATTGATTAAAATTTGCGGTGGTGGCGGAATGGCAGACGCACTAGATTCAGGTTCTAGTAGGGTTAAACCTGTGTGAGTTCAAGTCTCATCCACCGCATTAAAATATAGTTTAAGAAAAATAAAATGTCACAGGCATTTTATTTTCCAGACTATGAAACAGAATTACCCCATCCACCGCACTCCACTATACAAAAATTTGAACTTTCTATTGACATTATTACATTCTTGCTTTAAAATCATGAATTAAGTAAAAAAACGGAGGGAATTTTATGTCAAATACACGTACATTTGTCTTTACAAGCTTTAGCTTTGGCTTTTTCTTTAGCCAAGGTTTTAATTGTTTGCCTGTAAAGATATGATAACGTGTGAAAATTATGTACGTAAAATATAATCTTTGGAACAGGCAGACCTACATGGTTTTGTCTGTTTTTTTGTTTTTAGAATGAAATTTATATTTTTCAAGTTAAATTGAAGTAGTAAGAGTTTTATAAGTGTATTTAAGCAGAGAAGTAAAAGGTTTATAAGTGTATTTAAGCAGGTAGTAAGAGTTTTATATTAAGTGTGTTTAAACAGAATAGTAAGAAATTTAACAAATTGATTTAGCAAGTAGAAGGGAGAACCTATGAAAACACTTAAAGTACATTCAAATCAGGGAGTATATGACATTTACATTGGAGAGCATATTTTGTCTATTTTAGATGATGTTATAAATCCAATGGATATTGATAGTATCTGCATAGTGACAGATTCAAATACCGAGGAATTTCTACCAAAGTTTTTTTATGAATTAAAAAATTTAAATATTCCTATATCTACAGTAAGTTTTTCCGCGGGAGAGGAAAATAAAAATCCGGAAACCCTATTATATCTTTTATCAGAATTTGCAAATAAAAACTTAACTCGTCACAGTTTACTTATTGCTTTAGGGGGAGGAGTTGTTGGAGATATTACAGGATTTGCGGCAAGTGTATATATGCGAGGAATAAGCTTTATACAAATACCAACAACTCTTATGGCAATGGTTGATTCATCGGTTGGTGGTAAAACTGGCGTGGATTTGCCGGAAGGGAAAAATCTTATTGGAAGTTTTTATTCTCCTAAGGCTGTAATTGCAGATGTTTCATTTCTAAAAAGTCTTCCGGATAGAGAAGTGAAAGCAGGACTAGCGGAGGTGGTTAAATATGTTGGATTAGGGGTAAAATCTCTTTATGAGCCACTTCTATCCATGGATTATGAGGAAATAATTTATCAGTCATGTAAAAAGAAAGCAGATGTTGTAACAAAAGATTTTTTAGATAATGGTGAAAGGCAGTTCCTTAATTTTGGACATACATTTGCCCATGCAATTGAGAAATATTATAAATATACAAGACTTAATCATGGAGAAGCTGTTGCTATTGGAATTAGGTTAGCTATTGAAGCCGGTATAAGTCTAGGCTTTACAGATGTGAAATGTAAGGATTATTTTGAGGAATTGTTTAGCAAATTAGGTATTAGTACAAAGCTTGAAATACCAGTCATTGATATAATTCCATTAATGGTTGGAGATAAGAAAAATACAGTAGATGCAATAAATTTAATTCTATTAAAAGATATTGGGGAACCAAGGATAGTACCTATTACAGAAAAGAGACTGAAAGAGATATTTCGATAATAAACGCCCAAAGCTATTAAGTAAAAAAACATAAATAGATTTTATTATAATTATAGTAGGTTGAGTTTAAAAGTATTAAAGTAAATATAGATTAGATATAGTTATTTGAAGTAAAGTGAAAATACGAGTTTTATAATTTTAGGGAAGAAAACATATGAGTAGAGATTGGAAAAAAATAGAAAAATTTCCAGTAGGAATAATTGAAGTTCCTCCATCAAAGTCAGTGCTTCATAGGGTGGCTATTTGCAGTGGGTTAGCAGGAGAAATTATTCCAAATAAAAATTATTCCGATGATGTAGTGGCAACCATAAATGGATTAAAAAATATATTAGATAAAAAAGGAATTGTAGATTGTGGTGAATCTGGTTCAACTCTTCGATTTCTAATTCCAGTAGCCTTAGTTTTAGGGATAAAGGTCAAATTTTTCGGTCATGGAAGATTATTTAAAAGACCGATGGAAGAATATTATAGAGAATTGCAACTTCATGGCGGGAATATAGAATTAGGTGAAAATAGTGTTACTGTTTCAGGGAAACTTCTTCCATCAATTTATACTCTTCCTGGAAATATTAGTTCTCAATATATAAGCGGACTTTTAATGGCACTTCCTCTTGCAAATGGAAACAGCACTTTAATAATTGAAGGGCAAATGGCTTCATTTCCCTATGTGGATATTACCTTAGATGTTATGAAAAACTATGGTGTTGAAATAAAAAATATAGAAAATGGCTATGAAATAAAGGGTGGACGGAGATATTTGAAAAGTACAATACCAGAGGAAGGTGATTGGTCAGGTGCAGCATTTTTCCTTGTGGCAGCAGCTTTAGGAAGAGATGTAAAGGTAAGTGGTTTAAATTGGAACTCAAAGCAAGGTGATAAAAGGATAGTTGATATACTGGAAGCTTGCGGTTGTAAAGTAATTAGAGATAAAGATGGTGATATAAAAGTAGAAGGTGCGAAATCACAGGATGAACAGGTTATAAAAGATAAATTAGAAGAAGAAAAACAAGATGCAATATTAAATAATTTAAATGGAAAATATAAAATGATCAATCATAAAAATGAACTGGAAGGGTATCCAACAGGAAAAAGGATAAAGGGAATAGACATTGATATGTCAGATATTCCTGATTTAGTTCCACCTGTAGCAGCACTGCTTTCATTTGCAAATGGCACTTCTCACCTGACAGGGATTTCACGATTAAAGTATAAGGAATCTAATAGAATTGTATCAATATCAGAAGGCTTGAAAGCACTCGGTGCAGATATAAAGGCTAATGATAATGAGATTGTGATTAATGGAAGAGAATATCTTCAAGGAGGAAGGGTAAATTCTTATGGAGACCATAGAATTGCTATGATGGCAGCAGTTGCAGCTATCGGATGTAAAGAAGATGTCTATGTATCGGATCCAGAATGTGTAAGAAAATCATACCCAGATTTCTGGAAGGATTTTGAAAAAGATGCAAAATAGTTAAAGTGATGTGTATAGAATTATTGGGTTAGATAAGAAAGTTTAATCTAATTTGTAAAAATAATGATTTAGATAAGGGAAGAAGAATTTCAAGTAATATGTAATAAAAGCGGATTTAATCTAGAAGATTTTATTTGGAAGATAATTAAGAAGGGGATTAAGGAGGAAAAATTTATGGCAGAGAAGTATAAATTATCTGGAAGGGGTAATCATCCGGAGGATAGTATTTTCGATATTTCGGGAAGAAAGATAGGTGGTGGCAACTTTGCAGTTATTGCGGGACCATGTAGTGTTGAAACAGAGCCACAGATTTTATCTATAGCAAGAGATGTTAAAAATGCAGGGGCATCTTTTCTCAGAGGTGGGGCATTTAAGCCACGAACAAGCCCTTACGCATTTTCAGGATTGGGATTAGATGGGCTAGATTTGTTAAAGATTGCAAGGGCTAAAACAGATTTGCCTATAGTAACGGAAATTATGTCCATTGATTATTTGGAGCAATTTGCAAATGATGTAGATATAATTCAAATAGGAGCAAGAAATATGCAAAATTATGATTTGCTACATGCAGTGGGAAGACTTGGTAAGCCGGTTCTTTTAAAAAGAGGATTATCTTCAACAATAGATGAATTACTTTTAGCGGCAGAGCATATTATGGCATCTGGAACCGAGGAAGTTATATTGTGTGAGCGAGGAATTAGAACCTTTGAAACTGCCACAAGAAATACCCTAGACCTTTCGGCTGTACCTGTAATTAAAGCTCTTTCACATTTGCCGGTAATTGTGGATCCTTCTCATGGCACGGGATATTGGAATTTAGTTGAGCCAATGGCACTTGCAGCAGCAGCTTGCGGAGCAGACGGTCTTATAATTGAAGTACATAATCACCCAGAGGCAGCCCTTTGTGATGGAGAGCAAAGTGTTACACCGGGGGTATTTAAAAATATAGTTAGAAAAGTAAATATAGTAAGAGATGCAATTGCAAATGCGTAGGAATTTTAGGAGGATAAGAATGAAAACAACAACAAGATTAACAGAACTTCGAGAACAAATGAATGATGTAACGCAAAAAATAGTAGATTTATTTCAAGAAAGACAAAATATTTCTGAAGAGATTGGAAAAGAAAAAGAGAAAAATAATTTAGCAATTTTAGATCTTAATAGGGAAAATGAAGTAATTGAAAATGTATTAAAAGATGTTAGTGATGCTAACAAAATGACTACTACAATTTTAGTTAGAGAATTGCTGGCTTTGTCTAGGCTTAAACAATCTTCAAATCTAGAACTATCTAGAGGAAATGATTTGCCAAAATCAGAGCCAATTCCAGAGGGACCTGTAGCATTTCAAGGTGTGCCGGGAGCATGGGGAGAACAGGCAGCAGGTAAGTTATTTCCGGATAGAGAAGTTATAGAGTGCGAATATTTTGAAGATGTATTTGCAAAAATTAAAAATGGAGAAGCAGCTTGTGGAGTTGTACCAATTGAAAATTCAAGAACTGGAGCCATTGGGGAAGTTTATGATTTGCTAAGAAAAAATTCTTGTTATATAGTAGGGCAAATGTGGGTTAAAATTCGTCAATCCCTTTTAGGCGTTCCCGGTACTACTCTTCATGATGTTAGAGAAATTCTCTCTCATAGAGAAGCTTTAAATCAATGTGGACGTTTCCTTAAAAAATATAATTGGGATTTATTTGAAGTTAGCAATACGGCAGTGGCAGCTAAAACTGTTACAGAAAGAGGGGAAAAGCGAGTTGCTGCTATTGGCTCAAGAAGGGCAGCAGAACTTTATGGCTTAGAAGTACTTGAAGATAATATTTCTGATGATTTAAATAATAGAACTAGATTTATTGTTATTGCTGCAAAACCTTGTTATGATGAAAATAGTACAATGATGTCTGTTACATTTTCAACTCAACATAGGTCAGGTGCATTAGCAGCAGTTTTAGAGCCAATTGGATTATATAATATTAATTTAAGTAGAATTGAATCCCGTCCGGTATCTCCAGGTAGTTATAGATTTTTTGCAGATATTGAAACGTCTCCATTTGCAAATGGTCTTGATGAAGCTATAGCAACAGCCGCAAGTCAGGCAGAATATTTTGAAATTTTGGGATGTTACGATACAAAGGAAGAAGAGTAGAATTAAAGAAAAAATAATTAAACTAAGTATTATGAATAGAAGAGATTTAATTGAGTTATTTATATTAAAAGATTGTAACTGTATATGAAGAATAAAGTAAATTAATTTTGAAAATAGTTTACCTAAAATTGTAATATTCAATGTTAGATGAGGTAGTTTATGAACGCAAATACAAGAAATATAGTTTTAATAGGAATGCCAGCATCCGGTAAAACATCTATTGGAAGAGAAATTGCAAATAAAATGAATTGGGATTTTTATGATTCTGATGAAGAAATAAAAAAAGAAAGAGGTGTTACTCCAGGGGAAATAATATCTACAGAAGGGGAAGAGGCATTTCGAAAAATTGAAAAAGAAATGTATAAAAAGCTTCTTATAATTCCTAATAGTGTTATATCTCTTGGAGGTGGCTCTGTTCATCACTGTGAATTGTTGAAAGAATGTAATTCTGTTATTTGCTATATTAAACGTCCATTTCTTCATATATATAATTCACTAAAGGATGAAGATAATAGGCCATTGTGTAAAACCATGGAGGATGTTAGAAGATTATATATGACAAGAAAACATTTGTATAAAGAGTTAAGTCATTTCTCTGTATTTAATAATACGGATATAGAAAAATGTGCTGATGAAATCATAAGGATGGCACGTCCTCATTTGCAATTTAGAATTGCCATAATAGATGGTCCTAATTTAAATATGCTGGGAATACGAGAGCCAGAGATTTACGGTGGAGAAACTTTAGAGGATAGAAGAAAATTAACTGAGGAATATGCGGGAAGTAAAGGAATTGCTGTAACAGAATTTCAATCTAATTATGAAGGGGCAATTGTTTCAAGAATTCAAAATGCTCATTTTAAATGTGATGGAATAGTTATAAATCCCGCAGCCTTAACCCACTATTCATATGCGGTTTTAGATGCATTAAAGGCTGTAAGCGTGCCGGCTGTGGAAGTTCATATTTCTGATATTGATACTAGGGAAGAATTTAGAAAAATTTCTGTAACAGCACCTGCGTGTAAAAAACAGATAGTAGGGAAGGGATTTGAAGGCTATGTGGAGGCAATTCAGTATCTTATAGATAATTATATGGAATAGATAGTAATATTTTTTTGAATTGTAAGATTATAGCATCTATTCTTCATCCCTTTACGTAAGTTTGTTCTTTTAAATAGTTTAATTCTAATTTTAGTAGAAAAGTATTATTTTGAGTAGCTTTATATAATTGTGTTGATGTGTATATTCTGTTATAATATTGGCAAAATGTTCGCAATAAATTGTTTTGTAAGAAAGGGATACTATGTCTAGAAATAATGGGGTTAAAAGAAAACATAAAAAAATTTTGCCAATAATTATAATTGTTTTATTATTATTTGCAGTATTATGTAGCTGTGGGAAAAGTGATACAGGAAGTAAGCCAAAGGAAAAGGCAAAGGTTGAAACCAATGTATCTAATACAAAAAAAGATGAAGTAAAAGATACTAGCACAGATAAAGAGCAAACTTCTGTAAGTTCCCAGAAGGCTACTACGAATAATACTCAAAAATCAGTAACTAAAACTAGCAAATATAAAAATAAATTACTAACGGCATTTGCAAATCAAAAACCACTTTCATTTAAGAAGAAAAGACAAATGGTGATGAAGCAATTAGATAGCTTGGGAAGAGCAATTGATTCTCATATTCAACTTAAAAATAGTGATGAGCCAAATAAAAAGAGAGAGCAATTAGATTATGATCCAGTTGGATGGCACAATTATCGCTTTTTCTATAAAAAATCCAGTACAAGTACACCAAAAGCTTGGTTAATGTCAAGAGGGCATCTGGTAGGTTATCAATTCTCTGGTTTAAATGATGAAGCTAGAAATCTTGTTCCTGAAACAGCGTGGTTAAATGCCGGTAACTATACAGGAATGAATGATAATAATAAATATTCTATGCTTTATTATGAAAATCGCCTAGATGATTGGCTTTCTGAAAATCCAAGTTCTTATCTAGATTATCAAGTTACACCTTTATATTATAAAAATGAATTATTACCTCGCCAGATTAGACTAGCTTATATTGGCTATAAAAATGATGGTTCAAAAATTAAAATTACCCTTGGTGGAAGAGAAGAAGCTGGGGATTATGGAGCAACTGTTGTATATTTAAATAATACCAGTCCTAATGCTAAGATAAACTATGCCACAGGTACCGCTGTAAATACTGTTAAAAATATTAGAAGCAATGCTAATGCAAATAATACAAGTAAAAATCAAAGTGTAAATAATAGTAACACCTCATCCGGAAGTCAAACTGTCTATGTAACTGGGGGTGGTTCTTCTGATGTATATTGGTTTAGCAAAGACAATATGCCATCGAATACTAATATGAATAACATAGTTACAATGACGGAGCAGGAGGCTAAGGATCAAGGGAAAAGACATTCTTTGAAGGATTAAAGAGATATAATGAAAAAAACGGAGACGGTGGGATTCGAACCCACGTATCAATTGCTTGATAACCGCATTTCGAGTGCGGCGCGTTATGACCACTTCGCTACGTCTCCAAGAAAAACTATATATATGATACAGAAAGAACCTTGAATTTTCAAGGTTCTTTCTTGCGTTATAAGGGGAAATAGGCCTAAATTTAAAAGTTTAGTTTGTTTTAATAAAGAAATAAGTGTGTATTATTTACGCATATAGCAAAGACATATCAATTGTGCCTAAAAAAAATAAACCGAGCCTGTTTTTTTCAAATATAATACATTTATTAACAATTGTATAAAACTCTAAAGGAGGAACAGGAACATGGAAAAAAGCAACAAAATTTCAGTAAATTATCTGTATAAAAGATTCCACATTCTTATTTTTGCTATTACTCTGTTGATAGTTTTTGGCTTTGCATTAACATTTTCCAAAATAGTAGTTAAAGCATATGAGGTATTTAATCCATCTGAAACATATCACTATACATTTTATTTTAATGATGGAAGTAATTCGGAGAAGAAGGTTGGTTTTTATAAGGATAAAGCATTAACCCAGTGGTTTGATGTGAATCCATCAGAATCTTTTTGGGGATTTGATAATGGAGATGGGATAAATGACAGTTCAACCATTATAGGTGATACCGGAGCTACAGGTGAACCAACTCTTACTTTTAATTGGGGATTCTCATTTACCACTGATGCACCGGTAGGATTTAGTTTATTAGGTGATGGAGTTAGATGTGAGAATTTAACAATTAAACTAAATAATGATGTTAAATTTAATGTATTGCCAACAATAGATACACTTCCTAATGGACGTGAAAAGGATGTGGAAAAACAATTAATAGGAATAGAGGCAAAGACTAAAGATAATTCAAATGACTATTATACAACCTTAAAAATAAAAGGAAGTGGTTCTTTTGGCACACGAGTTTTTTTTCAACCACATGATGATAATGGTTCACTAATAGAAGTTCCAAACGTAAAATGTACAGGAATAAGTACAGGAGCTATTATTAATGATTCTGGTAATATAACATTAGCTTCCGATGTATCGGCTTATACAGTTGGAGTGGTCACTCGTGGAATTGCTGGAGATGTAACGATAAATAATGGTTATCTACAATTGAATTCTAAGGTATATTCATCTGATATTACACTCGAAGCTTATGAAGTGTATGGGGATTCTCTAGCATACGGCATCGTCGGTGATGTTACAGCTAACGGTGGAGGTGGTCGTTGTAATATTGGAGAAGAAGGTAGAAATATGGCTAGAGGATATGGCGTTTCCGGTAATATATTTATAAAAGGAGGAAGGCTTATATTTGATGTAAAAGGAGATTCAAAAAAAGGAAAATCATTTGGTGCTATAAATGGTTCGGTTATTGTTGAAGATGGATCTTTAGATTTATTGGCGGGTAGTTCTGAAAGAGAAGGAGTTGGAATGGAATTATCTAAAAATCAATATTTTCTTTATAAAGGAGGTACCGCTCGAATAGGGGCTTACGGAAGAGAATATGGTGGTGTGATATATGATCCTACTAATTTGGGAAAGATGGAAAGTGAAATAGATTATAATATTTATTTATATAATAAGCAGGGAGGCTTAATTAATGAAAAGGTAGATAGAAAAATACCTATTAAACAATTAGATTTGAAAAATGCTTATTCTATGGAGATAAGTCCATATTCTTCAGAGACTGATTCAGGTAAAATGACATATGATGAAAACGACATTAGGGCTGTTAATTCCATCATTGAAAATAATCAAAATATATCTTGGCAAAAAGATGAGCCAAAAACTTGGGATTTTTATGAAGGAAAAACTAACTGGGAACAAAATGGAAGAGTTCTACGTTTAAAGAAAGTTGATTTATCAGGAGAAAAATTATCATCAGCTTCAATAGATTTAGATGGTCAAAACTTGAATAATGGATTGAGTGAATTAACGAGATTAAACTTATCCAATAATACGTCATTACAGACAGGAAGTATTCTTAATCTTAACAAACTATCTACATTATATATAAATAACTGTTCTTTAACATCTTTTGATTTACAGAATTTAGCTATAGATAGTCAAAGTTATTTAAAGGCATTATTTGATGGTAGTAATCAAGAAGTAAGTTTATTATTAGATGCAAGTTCTAAAGATAATTTTGAAACTTCTGTCACACTAAATAATCCTAAATTCTATCTTGACAAGGAATGTATAAATGTAGCTACAGATATTTCTTATAAAGATGGAAAACTTTATAGTTTAAATAGTAAATTAGTTACAATCTACTATGTTGCAGAAACAGGAATAACAGATGCAAATATCGATGGAAAGATGAATCTTACTTATAAAGTGCAATCTGAAGAACCTACTACAGTTGATAAAAATGATGAAACAAAGAAGCCGGGAGAAACTAAGGTACCAAGTAAAGCTCCGGAAGTAACAATAGAAAAAATCACAACTATTTCTACTTCGGATAATGTAAGCAAAACGAATGGTAGTTCAAGTCAAGTACGTACTGGAGATACTAATAACACCTTGCCTTGGGTTATTCTATCACTAGCTATGTTAGTTGTTGTTAGTACTATAGTAGTGAAGAAGATTAAACATTAGAAGAATGATAGACTAATGATTTGTACGGTTGATTTATTAGCTTAAAATCAAAGATTTTTCGCTATGTTCGTCGTAAAAACATATTAAATTATGTGAAGTAAAAAATAAATTCTTACATAGTAGGTATATATTTATAAGAAAATGAGAGATATAGTTAATAACTTCATATGATAATTATAGAAAGAACCTTGAATTTTCAGGGTTCTTTCTTACGTTTAGAGGATAACAGGTCTAGTTAATGAGGATAAAATGTTTTTTAACAAAGAAAAAAGTGTGTATTATTTGAGTATTTAGCAAAGATATATCTAGTATATGCCAAAAAAAGCAAAACAACCCCATTTTTATAAAATATAATACATTTATCAAAAGTTTTAAGAAAAATTTAAGGAGGAATAGTAATATGGAAAAAAGTAACAAAATTTCAGTAAATTATCTGTATAAAAGATTTCATATTTTTATCTTTGCGATTACTTTGTTGATAGTTTTTGGTTTTGCATTAACATTTTCCAAAATAGAAGTTAAAGCATATGAAAACTTTGACCCAAATGGAAATTATAATTTTACATTATATTTCAATGACGGAAGTAATCAAGAAAAAAGGGTTGGCTTTTATAAGGATAAAGCATTAACCCAGTGGATAGATGTAGATCCATCAGAATCTTTTTGGGGTTTTGATAATGGTGATGGGAAAGATGATAGTACGACCATTATAGGAGATACCGGAGCTACAGGAGAACCAACCCTTACTTTTAACTGGGGGTTTTCATTTTATACTGATGCACCGGTAGCCTTTAGTTTATTAGGTGACGGGGTTAAATGTGAGAATTTAACAATTAAACTAAATAATAGCGTATATTTTAATGCAAATCCGACCGTAGGTACACTTCCAAATGTAAGTGAAAATGATGTGGAGAAACAAATAATAGGTATCGAGGCAAAAACTAAAAACAAAGAGGATCCTAGCGATTATTATACAACTCTAAAAATTAAAGGATCTGGTTATTTTGGCTCACAAGCTTCATTTCAACCATATGATGAGAAGACTGGTTCACCAATAGAAGTTCCGAATGTAAAATGTACCGGAATTAGTACAGGTGCTATTATTAATGATTCTGGTAGTATTACATTAGCTCCGAATGTATCGACTTATACGATTGGAGCAATTGCTCGAGGTATTGTAGGAGATGTAACGATAAATAATGGTTATCTTCAAATGTATACTATGGTATCTTTAAATGATATTACATCTGAAGCTTATGAAACCTATGGAGATTCTCTAGCATATGGTATCCTTGGAGATGTTATAGTTAACGGTGGAGGCGGTAGTTGTAATGTTGGAGGTGACGATGACGGGATTAGAGGATATGGCGTTTCCGGTAATATGCTTATAAAAGGGGGAAGCCTTTCATTCGAGGTAAGAGGCAATTCACAAAAAGGAAAATCTTTTGGTTCTATGAATGGCTCAATTACTGTTGAAGATGGAGAGCTTTATCTACGAGTAAGTGGTTATGGAGTAGGTGCGGTTGGAATGGAATTATCAAAAAATCAACATTTTATTTATAAAGGAGGTAATGTTGAAATTAGTGGGGGAAACTATGGCAATGTAATATATGATCCTGCTGATTTGGGAAAGATGGAAAGTGAGATAGATTATGAAATTGGATTAGGATATAGCTCTGGGAATTACAATTCAGAAATTGTAGATAGAAAAATACCTATTAAACAATTTGATGTGCAAAATGCTTATACCATGCAGTTAAGGCCATATACTCCAGGTAGTGATTCCGGTAAAATAACCTATGACGAAAACGATATTAAGGCAGTAAATTCTATCATTGAAAACAACCCAAATATATCATGGCAAAAAGATGAGCCAAAAACTTGGGATTTTTATGAAGGAAAAACTAAATGGGAACTAAATGATAGAGTTTTACATTTAAAGACAGTTGACTTATCAGGAGAAAAGTTATCATCAGCTTCAATAGATTTAGATGGTCAAAATTTGAATAATGGATTAAGTGAATTAACGAAATTAAACTTATCTAATAATAAGTCATTAGGAACCGGAAGTATTCTTAATCTTAAAAAACTGTCTATGTTATTTATAGATAAATGTTCTTTAACATCCTTTGGATTAAAGAATTTAGATATAGATAGTTCAAGTTATTCAAAGGACTTATTTGATGGTAGTAATCAAGAAGTAAGTTTAACATTGGACGAAAGTTCTAAAGATAAATTTGAAACTACTGTTACATTAAATAATCCTATATTCTACCTTGATAATGAACATAAAAATGTAGCTACAGATATTTCTTATGAAGAGGGGAAACTTAATAGTTCAAATAGTAAATTAGCTACAATCTACTATGTTGCTGAAACAGGAATTAAAGGTGCCAATATTGAAGGAAAGATGAATCTTACTTATAAAGTGCAATCTGAAGAACCTACTACTGTTACCCCAAATGATGAAACAAATAAACCGGGGGATACTACTACAACTGTAAAACCTGAAGAAACTAATGTACCAAGTAAAACTCCGGACGTAACAATAGAAAAAGTCACTACTACTTCAGATAATACGAGTAAAAATAATAGTGGCACAAGTGGGGTAAGTACCGGAGATACTAGTAATACATTACCTTGGGTTATTCTATCAGTAGCTATGTTAGTTGTTGTTAGTACTATAGTAGTGAAGAAGATGAAAGATAAGGTTAAACACTAAAAAATGGTAGCTTAATGATTTGTATAGCAGATAAAGCTATAAAAAATATAAGATTAAATACTAGAAAAACTACATACAATAATACAGAAAGAGCCTTGAATTTTCAAGGTTCTTTCTTTTAGTACAACTCATGTACATCCAGGTACTTATCAATTTTTTCCAATCTAGCATCTAAATCATTTACCTTATGGCTAATGGTATCAAGTAAGGCTTCATTTACAAATTGCACTGCTACAAGAGAGTTAAAGAATGCATTACTATCTACAGGAACTGTAAGAAGTATGTCAGCAAATTTAGCAAGAGCTCCACTTGGCTTATCAGTAATAATTATAATTTTAGCTCCAGAGTCCTTTGCCATTTGGCAAGTTAATTCATCAATAGAAGAGTATCTTGGGAAACTATATACTAAAAGACAATCTTCTTCACTGATATTGCACATCATATCGAAGGGTGAACATACCGGAGAACTAATCTGTATTATATTAGGGAGCATATGTGTAAGGTATAGAACAGCGAAATCAGCTTGGCAAGCATTGCTTCGTGTGCCTAAAAGATACTTGGTTTTACTTTTAATAAGTAAGTCTGCCGCTTCCTCAAAAGTTGAAATACTATTTTCAGATAAAACAGCTTCTATATTTTTAGCAGCATTTTTATAATGCTCATGCATATATTCAGAAGCATTTTTTAGTTTGGTGCTTTTAGCAAGACGTTGTGCAGGAATGGTTATAGCACTGCTAATGCTAAGAACTTTGTCCTGATACCCTTTTTGCAAATCTCTTCGAAATGTCATAAATCCGTCATAGCCTAATTTCCGACTAAATCGAATTACTGTAGATTCGCTTACCCCTGCTTCTTCAGCTATTTGAGTGGAAGTCATGAAACAAGCACTTCCGCTATTATTTAAAATATACTCGGCTATCATCATCTCTGCCTTGGTTAAGGAAGAAGAATGAATTAAATCTTGAATTTCTTTCACTGTAAACCACTCCTTTTTCTGAAAATTATATACATATCTTAACTTAATTATGGGCAAAATAAAACCCTTTTATAATTAAATTGAAAATTTTTATTCAAAACGACTAAAAAACTGAAGAAATTATTGGCAAATTTTCAAGGTAGTATAATCATAGAAGAAAAAATTTTTATTGTGAAAATATACAAAGTTTCTTCTTCAAAATAAAAAAGCGAATAATATAAATCAATAACATAAGAAAAATATAAAGTCGCTTTTGAGAATTGTATTCAAAAGACATGAAAAATATGTTTGAAACTGTTTGAAATATAAAAGCATTGAATAAAATAAACACATTCAAACATTATAAGACACATAAAAACATAGACAATTATTTGTTTAACCAAGAAATAAATTGAAAAGTTAGAAAATAAACAGGACTTGATAGTACAATTCGGTTGTGATAGTATAATCGTATCAATAAATGAATTATTTTTTTCAGAAAGTTTCGATTTCGAATAAACGTATTCAAAACGAAAACAGATATAGCAATAAAAGCTATATAATATGGAGTAGTTTTGAGTATATCCCTGTATTTATTTGCAATTAGAGCTGAAAAAATAAGTTCGTTTACCTACCATCATAGTGATGGAGGAGTGAGATTCATACAATAGGAGGAAATATAAGAAATGAAAGTTGGATGCGTAAAAGAGATTAAAGTTCAAGAGTATCGTGTTGGAATGACACCAGACACAGTTAAGAGCTATGTTCAAGCTGGACACGAAGTTCTTATTGAAAAAAGTGCTGGACTTGGTTCAGGATTCTCAGATGCAGAATATGAAGCAGCTGGAGCAAAACTTATTGATACAGCTAAAGAAGTTTGGGATTCAGTTGATATGATGGTTAAAGTTAAAGAACCACTTCCAGAGGAATACAAATTATTCCATGAAGATCTTATTCTTTATACATACCTTCACATTGCAGCAGACAAACCTCAAATGGATGCTTTAATGGAAGGAAAAGTTAAAGGTGTTGCTTATGAAACACTTATTGAAAGAGATGGAAGTACTCCACTTCTTGCTTGTATGAGCCAAATAGCTGGTAAATTATCAATTCAAGAAGGTGCTAAATACTTAGAGAAAATCTTCGGTGGTGAAGGTGTTCTTCTTGGTGGTGTTGTTGGTACTCCAAAAGCTAAAGTTGTTATCTTAGGTGCTGGTTCTGTTGGAACAAACGCTTGTAAGATGGCTGTTGGACTTGGTGCTGACGTTACAATTTTAGACGTTAATCTTAAGAGACTTGAATATTTAGATGATATCTTTGGAGCAAGAATTCAAACACTTTACTCTACAGATGTTAACATTGAAAAAGCTTGTGCTGACGCTGACCTTGTTATTGGTTCTGTTCTTATCCCAGGACATGCAGCTCCAAAGCTTTTCAAAGCTAAATATCTTAAAGAGATGCGTGATGGTTCTGTATTCGTAGACGTTGCTATCGACCAAGGTGGTTCAGGTGAAACCTCTCACGTTACATATCATGATGATCCTATTTATGTAGTTGACGGTGTTGTACATTATTGTGTAGGAAATATGCCAGGTGCTGTTCCAAGAACATCTACAATTTCTCTTACAAATGCTACACTTAAATACGGTCTTCAAATTGCAAATAAAGGTCTTGAACTTGCTTGTGAAGAAAACCCAGTTATCTTCTCTGCAATCAATACATACAAAGGAAAACTTACAAATGCAGCTGTTGCTGATAGCTATGCTGATTATGAGTATACAGATGTTAAAACTCTTTTCTAATAGTTCATATAAGTATGATTTTTAAATAATTGACATCCGGTGGCTTACAACTTATTGTAAAAACCACCGGATGTTTAGTTTTACAGATTTTGATAGAAACAATTAATAATAAAAGTTTTTAAAAATTGGTATGTTTTATATATTTAGATTTACTACTCGCATATTATAGCCTTAGATGATTTTCATATCTAAGGCTATTGATATTAATAATGTTTTTTTATTCAAAAAATATATTGTCTAGAAATTTACTTATAAGTATAAGTGAATTTGCTGTATATATAAGTAAATTTCTGTATTTAAATTAATAAATAATAAAAATCAATACTTGACTACAATAGAAAAAAACTATATAATATTTTTTTAATAGGTTTAAAAGTAATGACTAAGACAGTAGGTATTTAGCGAAGGTTTTAGCGAGCTCATGATGGTGAAAGATGAGTATTAGTAGCTTATATTCGAAGATCACTTAGGAACTGGAACTATGAAACACAAGCTAGTAGTGGATTCCCGGAGATTCTCCCGTTATAGAGAAGATGTATGGTGGTACATTTAAGGTGGTTAAACGATGAGTATACAGGCTTTCGTCCTTAAAGGGACGGAAGCCTTTTTTGATACAAATGTATTTACCTATAATGAAACTAGAGTTACAGATTAATGTTATAAGATTTATTTGCAATTAGCGTGTTTAAGAGTATTAAAAGATTAGAAAGGAATAGACAATGTACAAGAAGGTTAACACGGATTTAAATTTTGTTGAGAGAGAAAAAGAAGTAGAAAAATTTTGGGAAGAAAAGGATATTTTTAAGAAGAGTATGGAGGAAAGAGAAGGAAGTCCTATGTATACTTTCTATGACGGACCTCCAACTGCAAATGGAAAACCTCATATAGGTCATGTTCTTACTCGTGTAATTAAAGATATGATTCCAAGATATAGAACAATGAAAGGTTATGAGGTTCCACGAAAAGCCGGTTGGGATACTCATGGACTTCCTGTTGAAATAGAAGTAGAAAAAGCTCTTGGGCTTGATGGAAAAGAACAAATTGAAGAGTATGGCATGGAGCCATTTATTAAACAATGTAAAGAAAGTGTTTGGAAATATAAGGGTATGTGGGAAGATTTCTCAAATACAGTTGGTTTTTGGGCAGATATGGAACACCCATATGTTACCTATGACAATAATTTTATTGAGTCAGAGTGGTGGGCTTTAAAGCAGATATGGGAAAAGGGATTACTATATAAAGGATTTAAAATTATACCTTATTGCCCAAGATGTGGTACTCCACTTTCAGCACAAGAAGTTGCCCAAGGGTATAAAGATGTAAAAGAACGTTCTGCTATTGTAAGATTTAAAGTTAAGGATGAAGATGCATATATTCTTGCGTGGACAACAACTCCTTGGACTCTTCCATCTAATGTGGGACTTTGTGTTAATCCAAATGAAGCATATTCAAAAGTAAAATGTAATGATGGTTATACTTATATTCTTGCAGAAGAATTACTTGATACAGTTTTAGGAAGATTTACAGAATATGATGAAGATGGCAATGTAACCAAGAAAGCATATGAAGTTATTGAAACATATATTGGTAAAGACTTAGAATATAAAGAATATGAACCTCTTTTTGATGGAGCAAAGGCAGCAGCTGATAAGCAACGTAAAAAAGGTTTCTATGTAGTTACAGATAATTATGTAACTCTTACAGATGGCACAGGAGTTGTACATGTGGCACCAGCCTTTGGTGAAGATGATAATAGAGTCTGCTCAAGATATGATATGCCATTTTTACAATTTGTTGATTTAAAAGGTAATATGACAGATGATACTCCATTTGCAGGAATTTTTGTAAAGAAAGCAGATCCACTTGTTCTTAAAAATCTTGAAGAGAGAAGTTTACTCTTTGACGCTCCAAATTTTGAACATAGTTATCCTCATTGTTGGAGATGTGATACACCATTAATCTATTATGCAAGAGACTCTTGGTTCATAAGAATGACTGAAGTTAAGGATAGATTAATTGCAAATAATAATACAATTAATTGGATTCCTGAAAGTATTGGAAAAGGTCGTTTTGGCGACTGGATTGAAAATGTTCAGGATTGGGATGTATCTCGTGAAAGATACTGGGGTACACCTCTTAATATTTGGGAATGTGAATGTGGACATCGCCATAGCATTGGCAGTATAGAAGAATTAAAATCTATGAGTCCAAATTGCCCAGATAATATTGAACTACATCGTCCATACATTGACGAAGTAACTATTACATGCCCAGAGTGCGGTAAGCAGATGCATCGTGTACCTGAAGTAATTGATTGTTGGTTTGATAGTGGTTCAATGCCATTTGCACAACATCATTATCCATTTGAAAATAAGGATATATTTGAGAAGCAATTTCCGGCTGATTTTATTTCAGAAGCTGTTGACCAAACCCGTGGTTGGTTTTATTCACTTCTTGCTATATCAACCCTTATTTTCGATAAGGCACCATATAAGAATGTTATAGTTTTAGGCCATGTTCAAGATGAAAACGGTCAGAAGATGAGTAAATCTAAAGGAAATGCTGTAGATCCTTTTGATGCTCTTGAAAAATACGGTGCAGATGCTATACGTTGGTACTTCTATATTAATTCAGCACCATGGCTACCTAATAAATTCCATGGTAAAGCTGTAGTTGAAGGTCAACGTAAATTCATGGGAACATTATGGAATACCTATGCATTCTTTGTATTATATGCAAATATAGATAATTTTGATGCAACTAAATATGCTCTTGAATATGATAAATTACCTGTAATGGATAAATGGCTTTTGTCAAAACTTTCTACAGTTATTAAATCAGTAGATGATGATTTAGCAAATTATAGAATTCCAGAAGCAGCAAGAACTCTTCAAACATTTGTAGATGATATGTCAAACTGGTATGTTAGAAGATCTCGTGAAAGATTCTGGGCTAAGGGAATGGAACAAGATAAGATTAATGCTTATATGACACTTTATACAGCTCTTGTTGAAATATGTAAGGCAGCAGCTCCTATGATTCCATTTATGACAGAAGAGATTTACCAAAATCTTGTAAGAAGTATTGATAATGATGCTCCACTTAGTATTCATTTAACTGACTTCCCAGAAATTCATGAAGAGTGGATAGATGAAGATTTAGAAAAATATATGGATGAAGTTCTTAGACAAGTTGTTATGGGTAGAGCTTGTAGAAATGCTGCAAATATTAAAAACCGTCAGCCAATTGGAAAAATGTATGTTAAATCAGATATAATTCTTCCGGAGTTTTTCCAAGATATAGTTACAGAAGAATTAAATGTAAAAGAAATAGATTGTAACTGCGATATTTCATCTTTTATTTCATATTCATTTAAGCCACAACTTAAAACAGTTGGACCTAAATATGGTAAACTTGTTGGAAAAATTGGCCAGGCTTTAAAAGAGATAAATGGTAATCTAGCTTATGATGAACTTAAAAGAGAAGGCTCATTAACTCTTCATATTGGTGACGAAGATGTAGTACTTTATGAAGAAGATTTATTGATTGATAGTGCTCAGGTTGAAGGCTATGTTTCAGATTCTGATAACGGAGTTACTGTTGTACTTTACACAGAATTAGATGAAGGACTTCTTGAAGAAGGATTTGTTCGTGAAGTTGTTAGTAAAGTTCAAACCATGAGAAAAGAAGCTGACTTTGAGGTAACTGATCATATTGTAATTACATATAATGGTTCAGATAAGGTAAATGAAATCTTTGATAAGAATGGTAAAGAGATTGCTGCTGATACTCTTGCAGAACATATAGTAGATGATGAACCAAAAGGATATGTAAAAGAGTGGAATATTAACGGAGAAAAGGTAAAACTTGGAGTTGAAAAAGTAAAGCCTTATGTTATGGAGCTGTAGATATTCAATTAAGTCTAGAATGATTAAATATAGTTCTAGTTGGCAAGTTTGAATAATAGTAAATAATTATAATAGTGCAAATATTAGAGATAAATACTAGTATTTGCACTATTTTTTTGAATTTAAAATTAATTATGGAGAATGGAGTGTTTCTATAGATATAAGTACAACTATGTAAAACATGGACAGATTGTTTTAAAGAAAAATAAGTAAACCCCTTGATAACAGTTATTTTTAGTGAAAAGCAATACAGATTGTCAAAAGTTGTATGTATTTTTACAATACAACTTTGTGAAATGTAGAGAATTGGTATTGACAACTTGTACTTAAAGTTGTATCATGTGCCTACAAAGTAACAAAAGGTACGTAAACTTTAAGGAGGAAGAAGATGAAGAAAAAAATTCTAAGTATCTTACTAGTAGCTGCTATGTCAGTTACTCTACTTGCTGGATGTACACCTAAGAAGAGTGGTGGGGACAGTGGAACTGATAAGAAAGCATCAGGTAAAACAATTGGTGTGGCTATGCCTACACAAAGTTCTGAACGTTGGATTAACGATGGTAAGAACATGAAAGAGAAATTAGAGAAGCTTGGTTACAAAGTAGATCTTCAATATGCTGAAGATGATGTACAAGCTCAAGTATCTCAGATTGAAAACCTTATTGCAGGTGGAGCTGATTGCCTTGTTGTAGCAGCAGTTGATAGTTCAGCCCTTGTTAATGTTCTTGCACAAGCTAAAACAGCTAAAATTCCAGTAATCGCTTATGACCGTTTACTTATGGATACAGATGCAGTTAGTTATTATGCAACCTTTGATAACAAAGGTGTTGGAACAACCATTGCTAAGTATGTAGAAGAAAAGATGGACCTTAAGAATGCAGCAGCTAACAAAAAGAGCTATACATTTGAAATGTTCATGGGTTCTCCAGATGATAACAACGCTAAGATGTTATATGATGGAATTATGGAAGTTATCCAACCATACATTGATAGCAAAGTTCTTGTTTGCGAGTCTGGACAGACATCATTTGAAAAAACTAATACACTTCGTTGGGATCAACAAACAGCTATGAAACGTTGTGAAGACATTCTTTCTAGATATTATTCTAGTAAAAAACTTGACTTAGTTCTTTCAGCATTTGATGGACTTTCTTATGGATGTAAATCAGCTCTTGAAGGTGCCGGATATAAAGTTGGTACAGATTGGCCACTAATCACAGGACAAGATGCAGAGCTTATGGCTTGTAAAAATATTATTGCAGGAAGCCAAACAATGTCTATTTTTAAAGATACTCGTACATTAGCTGATAAGGCTGTAACAATGGTTCAAGCAGTTCTTGAAGGAAAAGAGCCAGAGATTAATGATACTAAACAGTATAACAATGGTAAATTAGTAGTTCCTTCTTACCTTTGTACACCACAAGCAGTTGATAAAGATAATCTTACTAAGGTAATTGTAGATAGTGGATATTACACACAAGCACAACTTGACAAATAGTTAGATTTTAATACATAAGGCGGCGGCATTTGTCGTCGCCTTTTTTAAAAAGGAGTTGAAAAGATGCCAGATATTATCTTGGAAATGAATCATATAACTAAAGCATTTAGTGGGGTAAAAGCCCTAGATGATGTTAACTTAAAAGTAGAGAAGGGAACGATTCATGCCCTCTGCGGAGAAAATGGAGCAGGGAAATCAACTCTTATGAACGTACTTTCAGGTGTTTATCCATTTGGAACATATGAAGGAGATATAATTTATAAGGGTGAGAAGTGTGAATTTCATAAAATAAAAGATAGTGAAGATAAAGGAATCGTTATTATTCATCAAGAGTTAGCATTAAGCCCATATTTATCTATAGCAGAGAATGTATTTATGGGTAATGAACAGACAGATATAAAAGGAGTAATTAACTGGAGAAAGACTAGATCAGCTGCGAAAGAAATATTAGCTGAAGTTGGACTTGAAGGTGAAAATGTAGATACACCTGTTAATAAACTTGGAGTTGGAAAACAACAGCTTATTGAAATTGCTAAGGCTATGACTAAAAATGTTGAACTTCTTATTTTGGACGAGCCTACAGCTGCTTTAAATGATGAAGAAAGTGCTCACCTTCTTGAGATTATGCTTAATCTTAAGAAAAAAGGTGTAACTTGTATTATGATTTCTCATAAGCTAAACGAGATTGAATATGTTGCTGATGAGATTACTATAATTCGTGATGGTAAAACTATTGAAACATTAAATAAAAAAACTGATGAGTTTACAGAAGATAGAATTATAAAGGGAATGGTAGGTCGTGAACTTACTAATCGTTATCCTCTTAGAGAAGGCCCTGATTATAATATAGGTGAAGTAATCTTAGAAGTTAAGGATTGGAATGTATTTCACCCAGATGATCCAACGCGTCAGGTAATTAAAAATGTTAATTTTAACGTAAGAGCCGGAGAGGTAGTTGGATTTGCAGGACTTATGGGAGCCGGAAGAACAGAGCTTGCTATGAGTATATTTGGAAGAGAATATGGACAGCATATAACCGGAAGCATTAAGATGCACGGCAAGCCAGTTAAGATACATAAAGTAAGTGATGCCATAGCCAATAAAATCGCCTACACATCAGAAGATAGAAAGACTTATGGTTTAGTTTTAATTGATGATGTAAAACATAATATGACCATGGCAGCATTAAAACAGAGCTTTTCTAATCATGGAATTGTTAATGCAAATGAAGAAATTTTAAAAGCTGAAGAATATAAAAAGAAAATCAATGTTAAAGCTAATTCAGTAAATCAAGTAGTTAGTTCTCTAAGTGGAGGTAACCAACAGAAAGTAGTTCTTGCTAAGTGGATGCTGGCACAGCCAGATGTTTTAATTTTAGATGAGCCTACTCGTGGTATAGATGTAGGAGCTAAATATGAAATATATGAAGCTATAAATGATCTTGCTAAAATGGGCAAAGCTATTATAGTTATTTCTTCTGAAATGCCTGAAATAATAGGTACATGTGATAGAGCCTATGTAATTAACGAAGGCGAGATTTGTGGTGAACTAGGGAAAGAAGATATAACACAAGAGAGAATTATGGAATATATTATGGCCCATGGAAGAAAGGGAGGAAACGAATAATTATGAAGACGAAAAAAGCTCATTTAGACTTACAACAATATGGAATGTTTGTTGCACTTATTGCAATATTTTTAATATTTAATGTGGCTACAGGTGGTAATAATGCAACACCTGTTAATATGAATAACTTAGTAATGCAGAATGGTTATGTAGTTATTCTTGCAACCGGTATGCTTCTTTGCGTTTTAACAGGTAATATCGACCTTGGAGTTGGTTCAATTGTTGCTGTTACCGGTGCAGTTGCTGCTATTTTAGTAGTAGATAAGGGAGCGTCCATTCCGGTAGCATTTTTAGTAGCTCTTTTAATTGGACTAGCATCTGGAGCCTTTGTAGGATTTTTCGTAGCCTATATTGGAATACCTCCTTTTGTAGTAACACTTGCAACTATGCTTATGGGACGTGGACTTACTTATACACTTCTTCAAGCTCAAACTAAAGGACCTCTTCCGGAGAATTTTAATAAAATCGGAGCAGGTTTCCTTCCTAAAATAGGAGCCAATCTTGACATATTATGTTTGGTTGTTGCAGCGGCAGCAACAGTACTTCTTGTTTTTAGCGAATTAAATGATATTCGTACAAAGAAGAAATATGGATTTGAAACAATTCCGGTATGGCAAAGTGCTGTTAAAGTAATTGTAATTGCAGCAATTATATGGTTTTTCTTTATTAAACTTGCTCAGTATAATGGAATTCCAATGATTCTTGTACTTATGTTTGTTATTGTTGCTATATATCATTTTATTACTTCTAAAACAGTTGCAGGTAGACAGATTTATGCTCTTGGTGGAAATGCTAAAGCAGCTCGTCTTTCAGGTATTAATACTAAGAGAGTATTTTTCTGGGTGTATACTAATATGGGATTTTTAGCAGCTGTAGCTGGTATAGTACTTGCGGCTCGTAATGCTTCAGCAACACCTAAAGCCGGTGACGGTTTTGAAATGGATGCAATCGCTTCTTGTTACATTGGTGGTGCAGCAGCAGCCGGTGGTGTTGGAACAATTATCGGAGCAGTTGTCGGAGCATTTATTATGGGTATCTTAAATAACGGAATGTCTCTTATGGGATGGTCTACAGATATTCAAAAGATAGTTAAAGGTCTTGTACTTCTTGGTGCAGTTACCTTTGATATAGTTTCAAATAGAAGAAAAGGTAATTAATCATTTCTTTTCATATTTAAAGTATTTGAATAAAACAAAGAGTGTTATAATTGTTACGGAATAAAATCATTAGCATTAATCTATAGTGTAAGAAAGAAACAGAGTGAAATGTTCTAAGATATGAATTTATAGATGTAAACTAAAATTATTGATTTTATATAGGTGAGGTTTTATGGGTGAAAAAGGTCCAAAATACTTGGAGATAGTTAATTGGATAAAGGATAAGATTAAATCTGGTGAATATAAATCAGGGTTTAGAGTTACGTCTGAAAACGAGCTGGCGGCAATGTTTAAAATGAGCCGCCAGACCGTTAGAAGAGCTTTATCTGTACTGGAAAAAGAAGGTATAATCGAAAGTAGAAGAGGAAGCGGAACATATATAGCTAATTTATATGAAGAAAATGTACGTACTCCTGAGGTTGTTAAACCTAGATCAACAAAAAATATAGCGGTACTTACTACATATGTTGATGAATATATTTTTACTCCTATGATAAAGGAAATAGAGAACACTTTATCATCTCATGGTTTCAATATGCAACTTTCTTTTTCACATAATTCAGTGGATAAGGAAAGAACAGTTTTAAAACATTTGTTACGAGAAGATAATATTGATGGTCTTATTTGCGAGACTACTAAATCAGGATTACCTAGTATGAATTTAGACTTGTATTTGCAAATGATTGATAAAAATATTCCAATCATGTTTTTAAATACATTCTATCCGGAACTTGTTCTTCCTCATGTAAGCATGGACGATAGGGAATCTGCATATATTGTTACAGAATATTTAATTCAAAATGGACATAAAGATATTGCAGCAATTTTTAAGTTTGATGATGGACAGGGACTTAGAAGATATGAGGGATATTGTAAAGCCTTAAAAAAATACGGTATTGAAATTGAAAACGAAAGAATAGCCTGGGTGGATACGAAAGACATAAATCCTTTAAAAGCTTATGGAAAGAGAATTATGGATAGAGTGAAAGATTGCACAGCTGTTGTGTGCTATAACGACGCAGTAGCTGAACAGTTCTTAAAGCTTTGTGCTAAATCCGGAATTAATTGTCCGGAAGATATTTCTATTGTAGGTATTGATAATTCAGATGATTCTGCTAATTTTAATCCCCCATTAACTACTGCAAATAATCCTATAATTAATGTAAGTCATTTAGCAGTAGAAAATTTAATTAGATTGATAAAGGGAGAGCAGTTTAATGCTACTTACGAGTTTAAACCGGAGCTAGTTGTACGAAAATCTGTTAAATGTATAAATTAAAATAATGGTTATGATAGAAAGTTAGGTTATAAGTAAATATTTGTTGCTTAAACCTGAATATAAAGACATAGGTTAAAATGGTAAGTATAATTATTTGCATAGCTGCATAGGTTTTTGGAGGGATGAATATGCTTGAAAATTTAAAAAAAGAGGTTTACGAAGCGAATATGTTGCTTCCTAAGTATGGTTTAGTTACTTTTACTTGGGGGAATGTTAGCGGTTTTGATAAAGATAGTGGACTTTTTGTTATTAAACCAAGTGGCGTTGACTATGATAAGTTAAAACCTGAGGATATGGTTGTAGTAGACCTTGAGGGCAATAAAGTGGAAGGAGAGATGAATCCTTCTTCTGATACAGCTACACATGCTGTTTTGTATAAGAATTTTCCTGACCTTGGAGGTATTGTTCATACCCATTCAAGTTATGCAACAGCTTGGGCTCAAGCCGGTAGAGGAATTCCCTGTTATGGTACTACTCATGCAGATTATTTTTATGGAAAAATCCCATGTGTGAGGAATTTAACCTCTGAAGAAATTGAAGAAGCATATGAATATAATACTGGAGTTTTAATTGTTGATTATTTCAAGAAGAATGATATAGATTATAAAGCTATGCCTGCAGTATTATGTAAAAATCATGGACCTTTTTCTTGGGGTAAAGACCCTAGTGAAGCAGTTCATAATGCAGTTGTTTTAGATGAGGTTGCTAAGATGGCTCTTAGAACAGAAACGATAAATCCAGATGTATCTGTTGCACCTAAAGAATTACAAGATAAGCATTATTTTAGGAAACATGGAGCTAATGCATACTACGGACAAAATGGACAATAGGTAGTTCTCAGTGAATGTAAATTTTTTTCAAATATTATTCATGCTTGCATGGAAATAATATTTGGGAAAATTTATATTAAATTAGAATACCAAACACAGCGAAATTGAGCTGGTTTTGTATTCACTGAGAACATAATATACATTTTTCATTTTTCTTCTCATTTCAAGGTGGTCTATATAATATAGGCTGCCTTATTTTTATTTAAAATAAATAAAAAAGTTATGATGATAAAGATAAAAATATAATTACTTGATATTTATTAAAAACAATTTATGAATTAAAAGTAGATTTAATTAGAATATCACAAGAAATATAAGTGTTTATGATATATTGCAATAAACAAATTAAGAAATATAAATTAATTTTGTTAAAGGTTAGTAAAAATATGTTCCTTTGGAAAAGGTATATATTTTTACGACGAAATAAGCGAGAAGTTTGTTTCTTGTAAGTTTATTAAAAAGGAAGCTTAGCGGAAGAGTTATTTGTGGGGTCATAAGAATAATAAAGTATGTTTGCCCTATATATTGAGATTTAATCAATATATAGGGCTATTTGTTTATATGCTTCCATCAGATAATTCTAAAGTTAGGTTAGGAGGGTCTGATGCTAAGGGAAAAATGCGGTAGAGGGTTAAGAAAAAGATTTATATCATGTTTGTTAGGAATTATACTTGTTTTGATAATGGTATTATCAATAAGTGAGGTAAATTATAAGGGTGAAATACTTGCATGTTTGCCTACTTCGAATGAAATAACAGTTACAATTGGAAAAACTTCATCACCTACAGATGATATAATTCCGGCTGTTGATGGAACAGATTATTCAGCACCTAGTAAAGCTATGGCAGCATGTACAGATACAAGTGTTAAATATACTTTTGTTTTATACAAAGACTATGTATATGCCAATCAGGATTTGTGGAATACAATTACCGGAGATAATGCTGTTCTAGATGTTCAAACCTCGTGTAAAGGATGGTATAAGATGCAACCATTTGCAATTTTTGTAAATGAAAATATGAACATAACGCTAGAATCAGAGCCGGGAAAAGTTCATTACATTTCAGGGGGAACTATTTATGATAACGGAAGTGCAAATGGTACAATATATCCTATATATAATACAGGACATGATGCAAGTACATTAAACTATTATCCTATTAAAGCAGTGGGAGGACATAATGTATCTGTCTTTTCAGGAGGAACTTTAAATTTAAGAAATGTAATTATTGAAAATGGATATAGTAATGTTGGGGTGGATGGTATGTCTTGTAGTTATGGAGGCATTGCAACTCAATCTGGTTCAAATGTTGTTTTAGGAAGTGGCGTAAGTATTACAAATTGTGCAGATGCCAGTGGCGCAATAAGTGGATATGGGAATATTACATTATTATCAGGCAGTAAGATTTATAATAATGCAGGGTGTCCTGGAGGATTTAAAAATAGATATGGAAAATATTCTACACTTACAATAATGAATGGGACAGTAACATTAAAAGGTGATGTAAAGATATATAATAATTATGGAGAAGCTAGTTCTGGTCTATGTATGAGTTCTGCAACTCTTAATTTATTGGCTAATGATGAAGGAGCCCCATTTATTTATAATAATTGTTCTGGTAGTGGATCGGCAATACGTTCAACTAGTTCAACACTAAATATTTCGGCAGGAAAACTTTCTTATAATTATGCTACTGGAAATGGTGGAGCAATATATTTGGAAAATAGTAGTTTAAATATAACTGGAGATGCAGTATTTAAAAATAATTATGCAGGGGGAGACGGCGGTGCTATTTATAGTAATGATAGCATATCTTTAAATTTTAATCTTCCTTCTGATGCTACTATGACATTTGTAAACAATAAAGCGGGAAATCTTTGTGATCCTAATGGATTTAAACCATTAGATACATTTGCAGGTAAGGTAAAATCTACAACAGTAGACAGCTTTCCTTTAAATGATAGTGGAGAAGATGGAGATGAAAAACTTAGATATATAGCTTTTAATAATTATGATATAAGTAGTCCGGCTGGTTCAATCCCTGTTAATGAACTTAATCTTTATCCAAATAACAATCAAGGTGTAAGAAGAGGATTAGATACTGAAAGTACCCTTCATGGTATTCCTACAGGGGAGATTATTGATGCTAATAAAGTTCCTGAGTTAAATTCAGGGAAAGAAGGCATGCAGACTTTATGGTATGATAATAAAAGTTTATCAGGTGACCCAATTTCATTTCCTTATACAATGCCAGCTGGTAATGTTAGCTTATATGCTAAGTATATTATTGCACCTAAGAAAAATGTAACTATATGTACAACCTATAAGGAAAATGATGTAGAACCAACTCATAATGGATATATTTACATAGGTTCTATGGCACCGACTAGTGCAAATAAAGACAATCCTATTATCGACGGAGAAGCCCAAATAAAGGATGTTTCAGAAAGTAGTTCTTATAATATTTATTGGAGTGAAACAGGAAATGTAGGTACTTTTTATGATACCGGTATAGAAGTGCCTGCAGGTTCAGCCAAAGATATTGATATTCCACTTATGGGAGTTTATTATAATTCAAGTCATAAGGAAATAGGAAGTATTCCATTTGCAGAATATGTAATTCCGGGAACAAATCATAGATTAGCACCTAATGACTTAAAAAGGACAGGTTATAATCCAGATGGTTGGGTAATTGGAGCAGTAGATTTAACAGATCATCACACTTCTTTAAAATCTCATATAAATATGCCAACTCATTCCAGTGAATATGACGGAGTAAATGCTCATGAAGTTAATTTATCGGCTCATTGGAAGAGTAAATCCTCTGTAGGAGGTAATGCAAAAGATAGTTTTGGGAAAAGTGATAATAAGGGTAAAAACCATATTATAAAAGAAGTCAAAAAGACTACAACAGTTGTAACGGAAGTAAAAAAAGATAATAAGTCCTCAAAAAGTGCTTTAACGGGAGATGGCAATAATATAATTTTAATGTTTATCTTGTTTGGAATTTCAGCTATTTTAATAAGAAGTGCAGTAAAATATAGAAAAAAATAAGTTTGTAGAATAAATTTTTAAAAGAGAAAGGGAGTTATACTTAAAATATTCTCATAGAATAAGGCAGTGTAATAAAATAGCTGCCTTATTTTAATGGTTAGCTCTCATAGAGTTTTCAAGATAATTTAGTTTTGATACAGGATTAAGTGAAAATTCTTTCAATTGTCTTGAATAATGTTTTGTTGTAGTATAAAGTGACCTTTAAAGGTAATGAAAGAGAAAAGTATTTTAGGCGGACAGAATGATTTCAAAAATTAAAAAAACTATAATTAAATATAGACATGGATGGGTACTCTTATACTTCTTTATATATATGCCTTGGTTTATGTATTTGGAAAAGACTACAGATAAGCTTCATTATTATGTGATGGAAGCTAAGATAGATAAGTTTATACCCTTTAATGAGTATTTTATTATTCCATATATGTTGTGGTTTTTCCTTGTAGCTGGAGTTGTATTATATTTTTTATTTAAGGATAAGGAAGCTTTTTATAGAACTACTGCATTTTTATTTATTGGAATGACAATTTGTCTATTTATTTGCACGATTTTTCCTAATGGACAACATTTAAGACCGGTAGTTTTTCAGAGAAATAACGTTTTTGTGGATATGGTAAAACAGTTATATGCTTCAGATACACCGACCAATGTTTTTCCCAGTATTCATGTATTTAATTCTATAGGTATTTCAATTGGAGTTGCCCACAGTGAGTGTTTCAAAACTAAACCCATTACAAGATACTTTGTATATGCTTTAAGCTTTTTGATTATTCTATCAACTATGTTTTTAAAACAACATTCATTTTTAGATGTTATAGGAGCTTTGGTATTGTCAGTATTTATGTATGCATTAATTTATGGAATTATGTTTGCAGGCAATAAAAGGACTGTTGGTAAGGTTGTAGATTAAAGACGAGAGTATATTTAAAAGAATAGAATTTATTACTCTTAATAGAATAGTTTTATAGAAAAATAAAGAGAGCAAGAGTTAGTTTTAAAACTAATTTCTTGCTCTTTAATGTTATTTTTAAAGCTTATATTTATTTAGCAAACCGTCTAAATAAGTAGAAAGGCTTCTTGCGATATTTCGATTAATATCAGGCGTTCCATTTCTCATACTCCACTCAAATACATTTCCGATTACAATAATACGTATGTCAGTTGTAATATCTTCGATTTCTAAATCTTTAAAATCTACAACCTTTGTAAGTATAGCTTCTTCCAAATATCTTTCAGCAGCATTTATAGGATAGTTTCTAATAGTTCTAGTTTTAGGATTTAAACTCTGGTTCTTTGGAGTATAATAATTTGCCATAAATTTAGGACCTAATTCTTTACAATAGTTTGCATAATTGTTATATATTGTAAGGATTGTGTCTTTAATATCCTGAATACTTCTAGGAATAACAAAGCTATCCTCGTTTAAATAGGGTTGTTCCTCTATATAGTAAGAAAGTAGGTCATCTTTGGTTTTAAAGTGATGGTAGAAGCTTCCGTTAGAAACGCCAGATTCTTGGCAGATATTTTTTATGGAAAGGTTTTCATAGCCATCTCTTCCAAGAATAAGTTTAGCAGCTTCAAAAATTTTATGTTTTGTGGCTAAAGATTTTTGCTGTTGTTTACTAATTGCCATAAGTCTCCTCTTAGTAGAGTAATTCTTTAATATTTTTGTCTTTATAATTGTCTTTATCTACCCATACATATCCAGTATCAATTTTTGATTGATTTCCCATATCTAATGCAGCTCTGCTACAAGCAATTACTGTAGCATATCCCATTCCGAAAGGATTTTGTAGGATAGTTCCGACTATATTCTTGTCTTTAATATTTTCTAACAGACTATCTGTAATGTCGAATCCAACGAATTTAGTATTTGTGTTTTTAAAACTATCAAATTCATCCATTACTAAATCAGTAGTATCGTCATTAGTCGTATATATTCCAGAAAGTTTAGGGTATTTTGCAAATAAATAATTAATTACATCAGTTTCCGTAATCTTATCTGGAGTAATTATAGAAGTGTTTTCTTCATCTGTATTATTTTTATCATTTGATTTAGATACAAATTTTTTATCTTCTAAATTGTATGTACCATTATTTACTTTTTCTGCAATCGCTTTTTGCCAAGTTGCGATTTCATTTCTTCTATATGTAAATGCAATTTTTCCTTTGAAACCAAGAGATTTTAACGTTTGCAAAAAAACTTTTTCTCTGGTTCTGCCAGATTCAGATATAGAATCATGAACAAATAAGCCTATGGTACCTTTACCATTTATAGCTTTATAGAGTTTATTTGCACAGGTTTTAGCAGCAGAAGTGTTGTCAGTTTCAATATCTGCACTTACCATTTTATAGATAGAAGATGAATCAAAGGAAATAAGAGGGATATCACTATCTACAGCCATGTCAAATTGGATTTGGTATGCTGCCTCATCAATTGGAGATATGGCAAGAGATACTGGATTTCTAGATAGTTCTTCATCTAGAATATTAACCTGATCATCAATGTTATCAAATCCAGATGCACCGGAGTAAGATGCTTTAATAACATCTTTTCCCTTATATCCTAGTTTTTTATTTAAGTCAGTGGTAGCTTGTTTAATACCGGATTTAAGTTCATCAGTAAAATTACCTTTGGATTTTTGCCCAATTATAGAAATGAATGAACCTTTTTTTAGATGTAGTTCATCAATATCTTTATAAGAACTGGGATCAATCATATCTAACTTAGCTTGGTAGGTCTTAGGTGTTTCTTTTTCAAAAGTCACAAGAGGTCGTCGATTAGTAAGTCCCATGCTTAATATAAGTATAAATAATATTGCTATTACAGCTTGGATAAATTTTTTCAAGAAATGCCTCCATTATTCAAACATAAAAGTATCGTAAAAATTAGGGTATGAAATATCTACACAGTGAGAATTTAAAATCCTTGTTTCACCCTTAGCAACAAGGCCTGCAATGGAAAATGCCATGGCAATTCGGTGATCCATAAATGAACCAACTATAGCACCTTCAAGGTGGTCAGTTCCCTCAATAATCATGCCATCTTCAGTTTCAGTTGCATTAACTCCCATTGATCGCAAATTAGTAACAGTACTAGTAATTCTATCAGATTCTTTGTAACGTAATTCTTTAGCATCTTTAATAATTGTTGTACCTTTTGCAAGGGAAGCTATTACAGCCAACATTGGAATTTCATCAATTATATTAGGTATGAAAGGACCTTCGATTGTTGTTGCACAAAGTTCTGAGGTGCGAACAAGAAGATCTGCCATAGATTCTCCTTCATGTTCTCTATAATTTAGCATAGTTATATCAGCACCCATAGATTGAAGAACTCTAAGGAGTCCATCACGGGTTTCGTTAACTCCAACATTAAGTATCTTAACTGCTGAATTAGGAATTAAAAGTGCAGCACCGATAACAAAGGCAGCGGCAGACATATCTCCAGGTATTTGGATATTTCTTCCATTAAATTCACCTTTAGGATAAAGGGTGGTAGTTACGTTTTTATAAAAGAGATGTTCTCCAATAGTACTACCTATTAAACCGTTTTCCATGTCAGAATCAGAAGCATTTGGCACCATCCCTACAGCAACTCTTTCCCCAGGTTCAACGGAGATATCTATACCAAAGTTTTTCATAAGTAATTCTGTATGATTTCTTGTCTGGTATTCTTCTGTATATGATGTTGGACCATCTGCATACAAACCTGCAAATAAAAGAGCAGATTTTATCTGTGCAGAAAGTATAGGAGTTCTGTAATCAATTCCTCTAAGACGGCTAGGAGAAATCTCCAATGGAATACAATCGTTATTGTATGTTGAATTAATTTTAGCACCCATACTAGTTAATGGGTCTATAATTCTCTTCATTGGACGTTTAGCTAGAGAAGTATCTCCAAAAATAACAGATGGAAAATTCTGCGCTGATAAAATTCCTGATAAAATTCTTACAGTTGTTGCACTGTTTTCAGCATCAAGTAGGTCAAATGGAGAGTTTAACCCATATAGACCTTTACCATGTATTATTACCTTATCATTATATCTTTCAATTTTAACACCCATAGCTTTTAAACATTGTATTGTAGCTAAACAGTCTTTTCCAACGTGGGCATTGTTTATAATGGAAGGACCATTAGCTATAGATGACAACATAATGGCTCTATGAGTAATAGACTTGTCACC
>JAISGP010000039.1 GCA_031263035.1 Lachnospiraceae bacterium
TATTATTATACTTTTATTTATTTTTTGTTTATTAAAACAATAAAAGTTCCCTTTTACTTTTCTCTTATTGCTTAATTTTATTCAATACTTCATAATTATTTTAATTGCAGAAAATACTACAAAATACCACAAGCTAATCTGCTCCTGGTATTTTGTATTCTAATCAAATATTTATTAAGTTAATTCCAATAACCTAATCTAGAGAACTTTCTATAATATATCTCAATAAAATTACACTTTAAAATTTACTTATTCCAGCTTTTTCTTTTCTTAAGAATTAAAGCTATAGCAAAAAGAATAACTGCACCTGCTCCAAGTCCACCATAAAGTGGTAAGTTAGATGTATCTGAAGTTTTAGGAAATACTTTACCACCTATCTCAGTTGTTGGAGCAATATTCTTTTTACTTGGTGTATTATTATTTACTACTGGTGTATTTGGCTTTGGTGTTGGAGAAGGTACTGGTTCCACTACTTTATCAAATGGTACATATACAACCCCATCTACAACTGTATAAGCAAAATTACTTGGATTTACAGGATTCCATGTATTATTTGCACTATCTGTCTGACTAGCAATTGGTGTTGTTACATTAATTAAACTATTATTATCAGTATTAATACCAGTCATTTCTCCTGGATTTATTTCGGGTAAAAGATTTCCTTCAGTATCTACAGCTTTAATTTCTAAAGGTTTAAAAGGAACATCAATCATACCAATACTACCGTCATATTTAATATTTAAATCTTTACCATTTGTATCAGGAGCATATATTACACCTTTATCATCAACATAATATGGAGCATTTGGTATAGTTACATCACCTGTAGCATCACCAAAAGTTGTATCAGAAGAAATAGAACTGTCTGTTATTGGTTTTTCCACTAGATTTAAAACAACAGGATTATCCTCCGTGCCACTTAATATTGGTCTTGCTTTTAAAGTTCCTTGGTCAAATGGAACTCTTATTACACCATCATCACCTACAGGATATGAAGTCTTTCCTACATTTTCTGGAATCCATGTAATACCAGTGTCTAAATCTTTTTGATTAGCAGAAGATGTCGTAACATCAACTGGTTTATCCGTGTTACCATTTAGTCCATTTATATCTCCGGGATTAATTTTCGCTAAGGTTTCTCCCGTTTTTGAATCTACTGCTATTACAGTTACAAGTTTAAATGGTACATCAGCCACATAAACTTCATTCTCTGTCCCTTTATTTCTTTGATTTAAATCAAAAGTAGCATCTGGTGCTGTTGTAAAATATATTTTGCTTGAATCGTTTTTATCAGCTACATATTTTGATGTTGGTAATACTACATCCGTGGTTTTATTAGTAACATCTATTGAATCTTTATCGATTTTATTATTATTAATTACATTATCTAATCCAAGCAATACATTTGGACTATCTGTATCTTGTGAGCCATCTAATACTGGTTGAGCTGAAACTGGAATATATACAACATCATATGGTGTATTTCCATTATCACCTGGGAATGTACTTGGAGGGACATCAGATTGCCCACCATTATCTGTTGTTGGACTTGGAATATATCCTGGAATATCAGGATTCACACCAGGTGTAAAATCATGGTCTGGGACACCTTGGTCCACTGTTGTTGGATAAACTGTATTTCCTTTAGGATCTACGTAATTAGTTGTTACTGTAGCCATCGAAGTTGCGCCAAGAAAACCTTGTCCATATACAACCCTCAAATTTCCTCCCATATATTGAGCCAAAGATAGTGTTCTATCCGTTAAAGTTGTTTCACTACCAACAGTTACGTAACCATCATGCTCAAAATCAACGTATGCACCAGGCAAATTTGTTTGTGACTCATCATTAAAGCATCCAAATCCATATATATAGTCGAAACTTGAAGTATTTGGTGCTAAAATTCCAACCATACCATTAACATCCGTATCATGATCTGTGGCAACTCTTGTACCAGATTGGCTGGCTAGATAACTTCCATCACTAAGTTGAATCACACCTGCTTCACTTCCTGGGGTTTTGAAAAAAGTAGCATTAGTTTGACTCATATCTATAGCTTCAGAGGCATCCAAATCATATCCAATTAAAGCCCACGAAATTTCTTTTGTATTCCCTGAAGATGGGTCTATTGCTGTTAATTTAACAGTATGCTCTCCTGCATTAGGAAAACCATCTGTAAGTATCTTCCATGAACCATCTAAAATCTGTATACCAACTTCCGAAGTCATAGTACCAAATAATGAACTTGTTCTTTGACCACTATTATTATCAGAAACATCATTTCCGACAAATCCTACTTCAACTCTAACATTTAAATAACCTGGAGTTGTTTTATTCATATTCACTAGAGCTTTAGTTAAAGTAAATCCAACTTTATAATTTTCACCAGCTGGGATAGGCATCCCTTTTATATCTCCATTAATACTAGGATTTCCTATTTCCTGACCATTTAGCGTTACTTTCGAAATAGTTGTTGATGAATCAGAAAATGGTGCGTATGTTTCATCAATATTAACATTAGCTCCGTTCATTGCCTCACTTTGTGTAGGTAAAACATAATTACCTAATCCATCTCCAGTTCCTGCTGCTACAGGTTGCATTTTTCCAGAGCTTGCTGCCAAGGCCTTTGCGTCACTTAATGCATCTGCCTTTACATTTCTTATATTATTTACTCCAATACTAGGTATATTCATAGTGCCTAATATGGTTACTACCGCTAATCCCATAGCAAAGTAGCTTTTTAATTTTCGCATTTTCATCTTATTCATCCTTTCATATCTGTTTTACACTTGCCGAAACTTATTTTCTTTTATCTTTTTCACCAATATGTAAAAATGTTTATTTTTCGTTCTTTCATTCCATCTAAGTAATGAAATTGTTGTAAAGAAAATTATTAAAGCATATATAAAAAACCCTAATCCTACTGAAATTGATAATACATAGCTGTGAAGTAATAAAAGTCCAAAATCAAAATTTACTTTTACAGCATTTAAAATCGGTTTATAATTTTGTAACAAATTTATATCATTAAATAACTCAGCATCTTTTATTACTTTATTTTTATTAGTATTATCTTTTTCAAGACTAATATTTCTATTAGTTAAATTTGATTGTCTTTGTATTATATTAGAATTATTTAATTGATTAGTATTATCACTTTTAACCACGTTTTGAACTAATCGCTCTTTAGGAACAAAAGAATATAAATATATTGGCAAATAGACATCATCAATAGCAAATGTAAATTTGGCTTTATATAAATAATTTGCTCCCACATCTTCTTTCGCTGACGAATTATATTTAATTAAAACTTTTGGGTTATAGATTTCTACTTGGTTTTCTTTTGAAGCAACATATAATCCACTTCTATTTTTTATTGATTTAATTAAATTTATAGGTAAGGTTCTTATTTTGTCATCAATTTGACTAAATACATCTTTTGAAGATTTTATATTTAAGAGATTATCCAATTCATCTTTTGAATAGACTATATCGCTTTCACTAACCTGTATGTCTTTTCCATTTGCAATTCTATAATAGGTTGTAAAATCATCATATTTTTTTGTAACGGTTTCAGATA
>JAISGP010000081.1 GCA_031263035.1 Lachnospiraceae bacterium
TCTAGTTACCGTAACAAAATGGAATTTACTTTTGGTGATGAAAAAAAAGATGGACCACTTTCTCTTGGCATGCATAAGAAAAATAGTTTTTATGACATTGTAACAGTAGATGGGTGTCAGATTATTGATGAAGATTTTAGACTTATTCTTAAAGAAACATTAGATTTCTTTGCAAATAGAAATATTCCATACTATCACAGAATGAGACATGATGGTTTTCTTAGACATTTGCTAGTAAGAAAAGGCATTAAATCAGGAGAAATATTAATTGATATTGTTACAACATCTGCTTTAGATAATATTAATTCTCTAATGAAAGACTATTCTTGTTACATGGAAAAAATAAACTATAAAGGGCATTTAAAAGGTATACTTCATACAACTAACGATAACCTTGCAGACACAGTAAAAAATGAAGGTACTGAAATACTTTTTGGAGAAGACTTTTTCTATGAAGAGATATTAGGACTAAAATTTAAGATTACTCCTTTTTCTTTTTTCCAAACCAACTCATTAGGAGCAGAAGTTCTTTATAACAAAGCAAGGGATTATATTGGAGATACAAAAGGAAAGGTAGTTTTTGACTTATATAGTGGTACAGGAACAATAGCTCAAATAGTAGCACCAGTTGCAAATGAAGTTATTGGTGTGGAAATTGTTCCAGAGGCAGTGGAAGCAGCAAAAGAAAATGCAAAATTAAATAAATTAGACAATTGTAGATTTATTGCAGGAGATGTTTTAAAGGTTATTGATGAAGTTAATGAAAAACCAGATATAGTTATTTTAGATCCGCCTCGAGAAGGAGTGCATTATAAAGCTCTTGAGAAAATCACAGGCTATGGAACTAACCATATAGTTTATATAAGTTGCAAGCCAACAAGTTTAGCAAGAGATTTAGAGATTTTAGAAGGACGAGGCTATAAACTTACAAAGGCTTGTTCAGTTGACCTTTTCCCATGGACTACGGGGATTGAGACAGTGGCTTTGTTGACTAAGAATTTATAAAAACTTAATATTAATCAATCTTTGAAAATGTTCTTATTTTCTTCGATGTATGTTAAAATATACTCATCTTTATAAAAATATGTACGGAGGTACAGCATATGAGTGAAAAAAGAATAAGAATCATGAAAGATGGTCCATATATTGTTACAGGAGGAATTCCTCTTAAGGAAATGATTATTACTCCTAAGGGTCATCATTATGAAATGAAGGAAGGTAGAGAATTACCTCAGTCAGAAGAATATCATCTTTGTCGTTGTGGACACTCTACTAATAAGCCTTTTTGTACAGGAGCTCATGCCAAAGTAGGATTTGATGGAACTGAGACTGCCGATAGACGACCTTATATGGAAAGAATTGAAGATGTTTTTGAAGGAGAAGATATTACCTTACTTGATGATGGAAGATGTGCATTTGCAAGATTCTGTCATAGTGAATTAGGAGATATTTGGACAGCTACTGAAAATGATGTAGATGAAGATTCTAAGGCAGCTGCAATTAAGATGGCAAGTGAGTGTGTGGCAGGCCGTTTAACAATGATAGATAAAGATGGCAATGTTTTAGAAGAAGAATTAGAACCTGAAATTTGGATTTTGGAAGATCCTGAAAGAGGAGTTAGTGCTGGAATTGCTGTAAGAGGTCCTATAGTAATTGAGGCAGCAGATGGAACAGAGTATGAAGTTAGAAATCGTGTTGCATTATGTCGTTGCGGCGGTTCAAGAAATAAACCATTCTGTGATGCTATGCATGTAACGATTGCTTTTAATGATGGGCATATAAATGGCTAGATTTATGCAAGAATTGTAATATTTTTATCTATAAATTGTTTCTTTTGGAAAAATGACTTGTTAAGTAGTAATTTGTTTGTTAAGATGAGATATAGCTTTAGAAAATTAATAACTACTTTTTTAAGGATAGGTTTATTGTGTTATTTGTATTAAATAATAGTATATTAACTAGAGTATAAGAATGAGGATTCTTATACTCTTTTGTGTATTTTTTCAATTAAGGAGCATAAGATATGTGGCAAATAGATGGAAATATATTACTTTGGATTCAAGATTATCTAAGAACTCCAATATTGACGGACTTTTTTAAGGTAATTACAAGCCTTGCAAATTCTGGAGCAATCTGGATAATTCTTACAATTATAATGATTATAAATAAAAAAACAAGGAAGATAGGATGTCTTTTAGCCTACGCAGAAATTGCATCGTTTTTTATAAATAATTTAATGCTTAAGAATTTTATAGCAAGAATTAGACCTTATGATGCAATAGAAGGATTAACTAGATTAATTGGAGTTCAAAAGGACTTTTCATTTCCATCTGGGCATACAGCAGCGTCTTTTGTATTTGCATTTACAATTTCAAAATATGTAAGTAAAGGTGAAAAGATATTTTACTATATACTTGCAAGTTTAATTGCATTTTCAAGGTTGTATTTAGGTGTCCATTATCCATCAGATGTTATAGGTGCAATTATTATTTCATTTATTATTGCAGTTATAGTTCATAAAATCGATGAAAAAATCGGATTAACCAAGGATTACAAAGTGGATGTGAAAAAGGATTTAATTAGATATGAGATGAGAGATGTTCTTAGTGAAATGGATAAGAAAACTGTTCATGACAACAGCGTTATTATTCAAGAAAAGGTTATAGAATTAATTAAAAACTCTAATGAACATACAATTTTAGTATATATGAATAGCAAATCAGAAGTTGAAACTGATAAGATTATAGAATTTGCAATTGCAAATGGAAAAAAGGTCGGTATTCCAAAAGTTGACGGTAAAAAAATGACTTTCTATGAATATAGAGAAGATTTGCAATTAACTGAAGGATATATGGGAATTCTTGAGCCAAATGTAGAAGAGGCAAAGGAATTAATTCCTAGAGTAGATGATACCTTAGTTATTATGCCGGGACTTGCCTTTGATTTAAGGAGAAATCGTTTAGGTCATGGAAAAGGATACTATGACAAGTACCTTAGCGAAAAAAGAGGAATGCATCTGTATGCCCTTGCTCATGAAATTCAGATTTTGCCAAAGATTGCTTCAGATGCAAATGATGTACGACCGGATATAATAGTTACTGAAAAGAGATTGATTAAATAGATAGAGTAATAATTTCAAAATGTTTTTATTGGAAAGATATTCATCAAATCTTCAGTAAAACAATTTATTGGTATATAAGATTGAAAGAAAGTTAAAATAATTGAAAAAATAATATTATTATTAGGAAGTGATTAGTCTTTGAGTGTATAATAATATTTGGTAATAAGTTGAAGTAGAATATATGGGAGTGATAAGATAAATGATTAATGCAACATTAGTTTTAGAAGGCGGCGGAACTAGAGGCGTATTTACAGCAGGTATACTGGATTATTTAATGGAACAAGACATTTATTTAAGCCATGTAATTGGAGTAAGTGCAGGTGCTTGTAATGCTATGGATTATTTAAGTAAGCAAATTGGAAGAACGAGAGATTGCTTTATCCCAAACGAAAAAAATCCTCACCCAATGATGAATTCTCCTAAAGAAGCATTAAAACAAAAAGAATTAATGAATATGGAATTAGCATTTAATCTTTTGCCTTATGAGCTTATTCCCTTTGATTTTGA